>NZ_JBHYXD010000105.1:0-31132 GCF_042751995.1 Streptomyces sp. NPDC059371
GGGTGAGGGGTGGGCGTCGGTGGCGACGGGCATCGATGTACCGGCACGTCCCCTCGCGCCGGATCCCGGCTGCGGGTGCGAAATTTTAGCCCCTCCGGCGTTTGAGGAGCGGGGTCTGGGGCGGAGCCCCAGGGTATGGGTCGGGTAGGGGCGGAGGGGGCGAGGGGAACGGGGTGCCGGAACCGGGCCGGATTCTCGCCCCCGGCCATGGGGGGCGCCGTGGGTCAGAGGGACTCGGCTGCCGGCTTCACCATGCCGCGGACCGTGCGGGACTTGACGAAGTTGCCCATCGCCGTCATGTCCCACTCTCCGGAGAACTGCTTGATCAGCTTGGCCATCATCACGCCCGTCTGGGCCTCGGCGTTGGTGAGGTCGAAGCGGACGAGTTCCTCGCCGCTGGCGGCGTCGATGAGGCGGCAGTAGGCCTTGGCCACCTCGGTGAACTTCTGGCCGGAGAAGGAGTTGACCGTGAAGACCAGGCCGGTGACCTCCTGGGGAAGACGGCCGAGGTCGACGGTGATCACCTCGTCGTCCCCGCCGCCCTCGCCCGTGAGGTTGTCGCCGGAGTGCTTGATCGCGCCGTTCACGATGGAGAGCTTGCCGAAGTAGCAACTGTCGATGTGGTTGCGCTGCGGGCCGTACGCGATGACCGAGGCGTCCAGGTCGATGTCCTTGCCGCGGAACGCCGGCTCCCAGCCGAGGCCCATCTGGACCTTGGAGAGCAGCGGGGCACCGCCCTTGACCAGGGACACCGTCTGGTTCTTCTGGAGGCTGACCCGGCCCTTGTCCAGGTTGATCTTGCCGGGGGCGGCGGCGGGCGGCGCCGGGGGCATGGGCGGGACCGGGGGAGCGGCCGGGGACTGCGGGGCGGAGAAGCGGGGGTCCGCGGCCGGGGCCGGGGGCTGGGCCGTGGGGGAGGGCTGGGCGGCCGGGGCGGGCTCCTCCACGCTCACGCCGAAGTCGGTGGCGATGCCCGCCAGGCCGTTCGCGTAGCCCTGGCCGACCGCGCGGGCCTTCCAGACGCCGTTGCGGAGGTAGATCTCGACGATCACGAGGGCCGTCTCCGTGCCCAGCCGGGGCGGGGTGAAGCTGGCCAGGACCGTGTTGTCCGCCGCGTTGCGGATCGTGGCCGTCGGTTCGATGCCCTGGAACGACTGCCCCGCCGCGTCGGGGCTCGCCGTGACGACGATCTTCTCGATGCCCGGGGGCACCGCGGCCGTGTCGACGGTGATCGCGTCGGGCGCGGTGCCGCCGCCCGACCGGTAGGTGACACCGGGGCCGGTGGGCTGGTTGTAGAAGATGAAGTCGTCGTCGGAGCGCACCTTGCCGTCGGCGGTGAGCAGCAGGCTCGAAACGTCGAGCCGCACCGGGGCGGTGACGTCCACCGTCACGCGGGAGACGGGGAGAGGGATGTTCGAGCCGGGCGTCATAGCTGTCATGACTGGGGTAACGAGCGGGGGGGCTTTACCGTTCCCTTACCCAAGGGTGAAGAGGGGGAAGGAGGGGGGAGAGGGAGGGGGAGGCGTGGCCTTCCGGGGGTGGGGGTGGGGGCGGCCGGTCGTCCGGTTCCGGGCACATGAGTCTCAGGGCACTACGACGATCTTGCGGCCCACGCCCGACGCGAACCGTTCCAGTGCCTGCGGGTAGCTCGTCAGGGGGAGGCGGTCGCTGATGAGGACGGACGGGTCGAGGACGCCCGCGGCGAAGAGTTCCGCCGCGCGTTCGAAGCTGTGCAGGACGGCCATCGAACCGGTGATGGTGATCTCCTGGTTGTAGATGCGGTACGGGTCTACGGTGACCCGGGTCGCGTAGTCCGCCACGCCGAACTGGAGGAAGGTCCCCGCCTTCGCCACCCGGTCCAGCCCGTCCTGGATCGCCGCCGCGTTCCCGGTCGCGTCGACGACCACGTCCCAGCCCTGGGGGCGGTCCAGCTCGTCGGCGTTCGCCGCGGCCGCGGAGACGCCTAGCAGCCGGGCGGTGGCCAGCCGTTCGGGGTTCACGTCGACGACGTCCACGCTCGCCGCGCCGGTGCGCTTGGCGAGCTCCAGCATCATCAGGCCCATCGTCCCGGAGCCGTAGACCAGGATGTGGGCGCCGAGCCGGGACCGCAGGACGTCGTAGCCGCGGACGGCGCAGGAGAGCGGTTCGATCAGGGCCGCGTCCTGGGTGGCGACGTGTTCGGGGAGCTTCACGCAGTTGGCGACGGGTGCGGTCGCGTACTGGGCGGCGCCGCCCGCGGTGGTCACGCCGATCGCGGCCCACCGCTCGCAGAGGTTGCTGTGGCCCGTACGGCAGTAGCGGCACTCGTGGCAGTACAGGGACGGGTCGACGGCCACCCGGTCGCCGACCGCGAGCTCGGTCACCCGGGTGCCGACGCCGACCACCGTGCCCGCGAACTCGTGGCCCGGCACGATCGGCAGCTCGGGCGCGAACTCGCCCTGGAGGATGTGCAGGTCGGTGCCGCACAGGCCGCAGGCGGCGACCTCGACCACGACCTCGCGGGGGCTCGGCGTCGGGTCGGGGACCTCGGCCACGACGGCACGGCCCACGGACTCGATGACTGCGGCCTTCATTTCACGGCTCCGAGCGACAGGCCCTGGACCAGTTTGTCCTGGGCGGCGAACCCCGCGGCGAGCACCGGAAGGGAGACGACGAGCGACGCGGCGCACACCTTCGCCAGGAACAGGCCCTGGCTGGTGATGAATCCGGTCAGGAAGACGGGGGCGGTCCCGGCGACCACACCCGTGAGCACCCGGGCGAACAGCAGCTCGTTCCAGCTGAAGATGAAGCAGATCAGGGCCGTCGCCGCGATGCCGGGGAGGGCGATGGGGGCCACGACACGGCCCAGGACGGTCGGCAGCCGGGCGCCGTCGAGCTGGGCCGCCTCGATCACCGCGACGGGGACCTCGGCGAGGAACGACTGCATCATCCACACCGCGATCGGCAGGTTCATCGAGGTGTAGAGGACGACCAGCAGCCAGATGTTGTCGAGCGTGCCGGTGTTCTTGGCGAAGAGATAGATCGGGAGGAGGCCCGCCACGACCGGCAGCATCTTCGTCGACAGGAAGAAGAACAGGACGTCCGTCCACTTCTTCACCGGGCGGATCGAGAGGGCGTACGCCGCCGGGAAGGCCAGCAGCAGGACGAGGAGGGTCGAGGCCACCGACGCGACCGTGGAGTTGACGAGCGCGGGCCAGGGGCTCGCGCCGCCGCCCGTGCCGAAGAACTCCCGGTAGCCGTCGAGGGTCAGGGCCGCGCCGAAGGCCGGCGGGTTCTTCGCCGCGTCCGGTTCGGAGTGGAAGGACGTCAGGGCCATCCACGCGATGGGCAGGAAGAACAGGATGCCGAGCGCCCAGGCGGCCAGGCCCAAGCCGGTTCCCCTGGCGCGGCGGGGGCGGAGGCGTGTCGTGGTGGTACTCATCAGCGGGACCCCTCCTCGCGGAACAGGGACGACACCACGCGCAGCGCGAAGGTCGCGATGACGATGGAGCCGATGACCACGAGAACGCCCGCGGCGGAGGCGAGGCCGTTCTCGTGGGCCTGGTAGAAGCTCTGGTACACGGTGTAGGGCAGGTTGGCGGTGCCCAGGCCGCCGGAGGTGATCGTGAAGACCGCGTCGAAGTTCTGCACGATGTAGATCGAGCCCAGCAGCGCCCCCAGTTCGAGATAGCGGCGCAGGTGGGGGAGGGTGAGATGGCGGAACACCTGCCAGTCGTTCGCGCCGTCCACGCGCGCCGCCTCGATCTGCTGGTGGTCGCGGCTCTGCAGGCCGGCGAGCAGGATCAGCATCATGAACGGGGTCCACTGCCAGACCAGGGACGCCTCGACCGCGAGCAGCGGGGTGTCCGAGATCCAGTCGGGCGCCGGGCCGCCCACGTAGTGCAGCAGACCGTTCAGCAGGCCGTATTCGGGGTTGTACAGCACGTGCTTCCACAGCAGGGCCGCGGCGACCGGGACCACCAGGAACGGTGCGATCAGCAGGGTGCGGACGATGCCGCGGCCCCGGAACCGCCGGTCCAGGAGCAGGGCGAGGACCAGGCCGAGGACGAGACTGACGAGGACCACGGTGACGGTCAGCAGGACCGTCGTCCAGACGGAGTGCCGCAGGCCCGCGTCGGTCAGCACCTCCGTGTAGTTGCCGAAGCCGGTGAAGCGGCGGGCCTTCGGGTAGAGGGCGTTCCAGTCGAAGAACGAGATCACCAGCGTGGCCACGAAGGGCAGTTGCGTCACCGCGATCATGAAGATCAGGGCCGGGAGCAGGGGGCCGCGGGCGGCCCAGGCACGCAGCCGGGCCGACGGCCGGCCGTGGGTGCGTACGGGGGGAGCGGCCACGCGGGCCGTTGTCGTGGCGGTCATCGGCCCTCGTACTCCTTGGAGATGTTCTCGGCGAGTTCCTGGGACGTGTTCAGGGCCGCGTCGACGGACTGGCGTCCGGCGATGGCCGCGCTGATCTCCTGGGAGACCTTGGTGCCGAGGTCGGTGAACTCGGGGATGCCGACGAACTGGATGCCGGGTGCGGGGCGCGGCTGGACGCCGGGGTCGCGCGGCCGGGCACCCTCGATGGCCTGGCGGGTCATGTCCTGGAAGGCCGCGGCCTCTTTGACGTAGGCGGCGTTCGTGTACGTCGAAGCGCGTTTGCCCGCCGGGACGTTCGACCAGCCGGCGGTGTCGCCGACCAGTTGCTCGTAGCCCTTGCCGGAGGCCCAGGAGATGAACTTCCAGGCCTTGTCCGGGTTGTGCGAGGCCTTCTGGAGTCCCCAGGCCCAGGTGTAGAGCCAGCCGGAGGACCCGGTCTTCTCGACGGGGGCCGGGACGTAGCCGAGCTTTCCCCTGACCGGGGAGTCCTTGGCCTCCAGCAGGCCCGCGGCGGAGGTGGCGTCGTACCACATGGCCGTCTTGCCCTGGGTCATGTTGTTCAGGCACTCGGCGAAGCCGGACTGGGCGGCGCCGGACTCGCCGTGCTCGCGGACGAGGTTCACGTAGAACCTGGTGGCCTTCTCGAACTCGGGGGAGTCCAGGCGTGCCTTCCAGTCCTTGTCGAACCAGGTGCCGCCGAAGGTGTTGACCACGGTGGTGAGCGGGGCCATGACCTCGCCCCAGCCGGGCAGACCGCGCAGGCAGATGCCCTTCATACCGGGCTCGGCGCCGTCCGCCTTCGCCGCGAGGCCGGCGACCTGCTGCCAGGTGGGGTGCGCGGGCATCGTCAGGCCCTTCGCGGCGAACACGTCCTTGCGGTACATCAGGAAGGACGACTCGCCGTAGAACGGCTGCCCGTAGAGCTTTCCGTCGGCGGCCGTCAGCGACTGCCGCATGGGCTGGAGGATGTCCCGCTCGTCGTATCCGCTGTCCTGGCGGACGTACGAGTCCATCTCGTGCAGCCAGCCGTTGCGGGCGTAGATCGGTATCTCGTAGTTGGAGAGGGTGGCGACGTCGTACTGTCCCGCCTGGTTGGCGAAGTCCTGGCTGATCTTGTCGCGGACGTCGTTCTCCGGCAGGACGGTGAAGTTCACCTTGATGCCGGTCTCCCGGGTGAAGTGGGCCTTGGTGAGCTTCTGCAGCTCGACCATCTGCGGGTTGTTGACCATCAGGACGTTGATGGAGTTCCCGCCGGAGCCCGACCCGCCCGCTCCGGTCCAGCAGCCGGAGAGGAGCGGGGAGAGCAGCGTCCCTGCGGCGGCCGCGGCGAGCAGTGCGCGCGGCCTCCGCCGGCTCGGGGTTCGCATGGATCACTCCTGGGGATGGGAAGAACAGGGAAGAACAGGAAGGAACAGGAAGATTTGGGGTGGGGTGAGGTGTGGGGGTGCCTTGGGAGCGACCCTGGGGCCGGGGGAGAGGGGGAGAGGGGGAGAGGGGGGAGCGGGTGGTCGGTCGTCGGGGGCTTGGGGCGGCAGGGCTTTCAGACGCGGATGACCTGGGGGCCCAGCAGTGAGTAGCGGTGTGCCTCGGAGGCCGGGAGAAGGGTGCTGGTCACGATCGTCTCCAGGGCGCCGATGCCGGCGAACCGGCAGAAGCTGACGGCGCCGAACTTGGTGTGCACACCGGCGAAGACCGTGCGCCGGGAGGCCCTGATCGCCTGCGCCTTGACCTCGCTGACCGCCGGGTCGGGGGTGGTGAGGCCGTGTTCGCGGGAGATGCCGTTGGCGCCGATGAACGCGAGGTCGATGACGAAGCCGGCGAGCATCTTCGTCGTCCAGTGGTCGACGGTCGCGAGTGTGCCGGGGCGGACCCGGCCGCCGAGCAGCAGGACGCTCGTGTTCTCGGCCCCGGCGAGCGCCCCGGCGGTGGCGAGGGAGGCGGTCACCACGGTCAGCGGCCGGTCCCTGGGCAGGGCTTCGGCGATGAGCTGCGGGGTGAACCCCTCGTCGACGAAGACGGTCTCGGCGTCCCGGGCCAACTCGGCCGCGGCGGCGGCGATCCGGCGCTTCTCGGGCACATGGCTCGTGGTGCGGAAGGCGAGCGTCGTCTCGAAACCGGCGCTCTCCACGGGGTAGGCGCCGCCGTGGGTGCGACGCACCAGCCCGTGGTTCTCCAGGGTGCGCAGATCCCGTCGTACGGTCTCCTTCGCGACGCCCAGTTCGACGGCGAGTCCGGTGACCTCGACCGAGCCCGTGCGGCGGGCGGTCCGGACGATCTCTCGCTGCCGCTCCTCCGCCGTCCTGTCCGTCATCCCGTCACCCGCTCCCTCGCGCACCGTCGCGCACTGCCCGTTCGGACCCGGTGGGGCCCATGAGGGAAGTTCTACAGCGGGTGTCCGTCACTGACCAGGCCTGTTGCGGGCCCGATGCTGCCCGGCTGTGCCCGTTCGGCGCCGCGGCCGCCCGCGGCGGACCTGGGGCGGAGCGGGGGGAGCGGTGGGATCGGGCAGGGGTCGTGCCCGAACGCGGGGGCGGGCGGGCCCGTTCGCTGCCCGCCCGCCCCTCGCCGGGCGGTTCCGCTCTCCGCCCGTTCCCTCGCCGGGCGGTCCGCTGTCCGCCCGTTCCTGCGCCGGGCGGACCGCTGTCCGCCCGTCGTCCCCGCCTTTCGGCCGTGGTCAGTACGGCCAGATCGGCGGGTGCGTCGTGAAGTGCCCGCCCAGGTGGGCGTGGTCCGGGTTGGCGGGGTCGAGCTCCCCCTGTTCGGCGATGAGCTTCTCCGCGTACGGCTCGGAGTCGTCGCGCGGTTCGTAGCCGAGGGCCCGCGCCGACGAAAGGTCCCACCACAGACGGGTGTTGGCGGACGAGCCGTAGACGACCGAGTGACCCACATCCTTCGCGGTCAGGGCTGCGTGGAAGAGGCGGGCGCCGTCCTCGGGGCTCATCCACACCGAGAGCATGCGCACACTCGTCGGCTCCGCGAAGCAGGACCCGATGCGCACCGAGACGGTCTCCAGGCCGTGCTTGTCCCAGTAGAGCTGGGCGAGGTCCTCGCCGAACGACTTGGAGAGCCCGTAGAAGGTGTCGGGGCGGCGCGGGGTGTCGACCGGGATCAGGGGGCCGTCGCCCACCGGGCGCGGGGTGAAGCCCACCGCGTGGTTGGAGGAGGCGAAGACGACACGGCGTACGCCCTCCTCGCGCGCCGCCTCGTACAGGTTGTACGTCCCCTCGATGTTGGCCTTGAGGATCTTGTCGAAGGAGGCCTCCAGGGAGATGCCCGCGAGGTGGACGATCGCGTCGACGCCCCGTACCGCCTCGCGCAGCGCCGCCCGGTCGGCGAGGTCCGCGGTGATCGCCTCCGGTTCACCCTCGACCGGGAGCATGTCGAGCAGGCGCAGCTCGTAGCCGTACTCCGGCAGCAGCCCGCGCATCAGGGTGCCGAGTCCGCCGGCGGCGCCGGTGAGCAGAACGGTGCGGGGAGCGGGCATGGGGGTCTCCTCCGTGCGGGCGGGGATGTCGGGGCCGGGTGCCGCGGGCGGTCGGCGGGGCAGTTGGCGGGACTCTGCCAGTCAGTCGTATGCGTGTATGTCATTCACATTCATGGACACGCTAAGGAGCGTCGGCGTGCCGCGTCAAGTGTCGCGCGGAGGGGGGAAATCCGCCTTCGAGTCGCGGGTTTGCGTGCTTGACCGGCCCCGAGGCGGCGGCTTAGCGTGGGCAAGTTCAGAGATATGGACATGGATCAGAAACATGCACTCGATGGGCACCTTTTAAGGGAGAGTCCGTGACGTCAGCCCCTCTTGCCGCTCGGCTGAGCATCCCCAGCGGGCCGCTCTTCTTCCCCGTCACCGCGTACGGCCCCGACGGCACCGTCGACCCCGGCGTCTACCGGGAGCATGTCCGGCGCGGTGTCGAGGCGGGCGCGGCGGCGGTCTTCGCCTGCTGCGGCACCGGCGAGTTCCACGCGCTCGTGCCCGAGGAGTTCGAGACCTGCGTACGAGCCGCGGTGGAGGCGGCCGAGGGACGCGTCCCGGTGATCGCGGGCGCCGGATACGGAACCGCTCTCGCCGTGCGCTACGCGCGCCTCGCGGAGGCCGCCGGGGCCGACGGGCTGCTCGCCATGCCGCCGTATCTCGTGACGGCCGGGCAGGAGGGGCTGCTCAGGCACTACCGGGAGATCGCCGCCGCCACCTCCCTCGACGTCATCGTCTACCAGCGCGACAACGCCGTCTTCACTCCCGCGAGCGTGGTCGAACTCGCCCGCACCGAGGGGATCATCGGCTTCAAGGACGGGCTCGGCGACCTGGACCTGATGCAGCGGATCGTCAGCGCCGTACGCAGCGAGGCGCCCGGCGACTTCCTCTACTTCAACGGTCTGCCGACGGCCGAACTGACCGGGCTCGCCTACCGGGGACTGGGGATCACGCTCTACTCCTCGGCGGTCTTCTGCTTCGCCCCCGAGGTCGCGCTGGCCTTCCACCGCGCCCTGAACACCGGGGACGACGCCACGGTGAACCGGCTGCTGGACGGCTTCTACCGGCCCTTCGTCGACCTGCGGGCGCGGGGGCGCGGCTACGCGGTCGCCCTCGTCAAGGCGGGCGTGCGGCTGCGCGGACTGGACGTCGGCGAAGTCCGGCCCCCGCTGCACGAACCGGCCGAGGACCACGTCAAGCAGCTCGCGCAGCTCATCGACCGCGGGTACGCGCTCATCGAGGAGGGCAGGTGAGGACGTCCGCGTTCCTCTACCCCTGGGACGTCGACGGGGACCCGGAGGCCGCCGCCAGGACCGCGGCTCTCGGCGTCCGCCAGGTGACGCTCGCGTCCGCCTATCACTCCACGCGCGCGCTGACCCCCCGCCATCCGCGGCACCGGATCGTCACCGCCGCGCACGCCGCCGTGCTCTTCCCCGTGGACGAGGCGCGGTGGCGGGGCCGGGACCTTCGTCCGTACCCGGCCGGAGACTGGGCGCCCGGTGACGCGTACGGCGAGGCCGCCGCCGCGCTCGCCGGGGCGGGGCTCGACGTCCACACCTGGGTCGTGCTCGCGCACAACTCCCGTATGGGGGAGGAACATCCGGCGACCTCCGTCGTCAACGCCCATGGGGACCGCTACCCCTGGGCCCCCTGCGTCGCCCAGCCCGCCACCCGCGCCTACCTGGCCGACCTCGCGGTGGAGGCCGCGGTCCGGCCCGGTGCCACGGGTACGGAACTGGAGTCGCTCGGCTGGTACGGGCTCGCCCATCTGCACGCCCACGACAAGACCGGCGGGGTGCCGCTCGGGGACGCCGGGCAGTATCTGATGTCCCTCTGCTTCTGCGCTGTGTGCGCGGACGGCTACGGCCGACAGGGCCTGGACGCCGAGGAGTTGGCGTCCTTCGTGCGCGGGGCGCTGGAGCCGGTCTGGCGGGGGGAGCCGTCCGGTGGCGGCTGGGCCGGGGTGGAGAAGCTGCTCGGGGCGGGGACCGCGGCGGCCACCCGCGCCTGGCGCGACCAGGTGGCCCGCTCGCTCCAGGAGGAGACGGTCTCGGCGGTCCGTTCCGCCGCGCCGGCCGGGTTCCAGGTGCTGCTGCACGCCGACCCGGTCTCCTTCCACTGCGGCGCCAACGCCGGGGTGGACCCCGGGCACATCCTGTCCGTGGCCGACGGTGTGGTCGTGCCGTGCACCGGAGGCGCGGGCCCGCTGACGCCGTTCGCGGACGTGGTGCGGGCGGGGGCGCGGGGGAAGGTGCTGGCCGCCAACTTCACCGTGGTGTCCGGGATGGGGGGCCGGCCGGACGGTCTGGCGGCCGACGCGGCCCGCGCGGCCGAGCTCGGAGCCACGGAACTGCGGCTGTATCACGCGGGGCTGGCCTCGGACGCCGATCTGGAGGCCGTGCGGGGGGCGTTGGCGGGGCTGGACACGACCTAGAGGGGGCTTGTGACTCCTCGGCCCTGCCGCGGGACCTCATCGCTCCGCCCCCGCTGCCCCGGACGGGGGCGGAGGGGGTGGAGCGGGTCGTGCCTTCAGCCCTTCACCGTGCGGGCGGTGATGTCGCCGTGGGCGGTGGTCGCGTGGATCGTCAGGCCGGGGGTGGCGCCGGTGTTCGTGAGCGAGTTGCTGATCCGGCCGAGGGTGGTGCCGGCGTCCAGGACGGCGGAGACCCCGGGGGCGGCGCCGACGGTGATGTCCCCCATCTGCGTGCTCAGCGTGAGCGTTCCGCCTGCGGCCTCGCTGACGGTCAGGTCGCCCTTCTGCGTGCTGATCTCGGCGGGGCCGTGCAGGCGGCCGACGGAGATGTCGGCGTCGAGGCCGGTCAGGCGGACGCTGTCCGCCTCGTCGAGCTCGACCGAGCGGTGGCCGCCCTCGAAGGTGACCTCGCCGAGCCGTCCCACGCCGCGGAACTCGGCGGCGGCCGCCTTCGCCTCGACACGGGAGCCGGCCGGAAGCCGCACGGTCACGTCGACGGACCCGGACGGGCCGAGGCCCCGGCTCCTCGCCCCCGGGATCTCCACGCGCAGGACGCCGTCGGCGTAGGAGACCTCGGTCTGCTCCGCCGCCTTCACGTCGCGGCCCTTGGAGGCGTCGGCGGGCAGGACCTCGACGGTGGTGTCGGTGCGGTCGGCGGCGATGAAGCGGATGTGTCCCGCCGGGATGTCGATGATCGCGGAGACGGGGGCGGTGGTGTCGAACTTCTGCATGATGCTCTCCATGGTCTGCGTCGCGTGCGTTCCTGTGTTTCTGACATTGGAAACGCTACGTTGCATTCGAGGATCGGGCAACATGCTTGTTGCGTATTTCTGTTGTTCTTGCAGGTGGATGCCGAGATTTCATTGCAATGATTCCGGCTCTAACGCAACGTCTACAGGTCAGGATGTTGCAACGAGGTGAAGGTGAACGCTCTGCGGGGAGTGGCGCCCGGACTCTCCGGGCGCCCGCCGGCACGCGTCAGTCCTTCAGCAGCGCGCAGACGAAGTTCTCCTCGACCGTCCGCAGCCGCTCCAGCAGCGCGGGCTTGTTCGTCTTGTTCACCTGGGTGGTGAGCGTGAACGTCAGGGACCGCCGGCCGTCCGGCGTGGCGGCGATCAACTGGGTGTAGCCGGGGAAGTTGCCGGTGTGGCCGAGGACCACTCCGCAGCGGGTGGAGTAGCGGAAGATCGCCGCTCCCGCCTTGTTCCCGCCGGGACCCGCCGGCTCGGAGGCCCCGTCGATCCATCGGCGCTGCTCGCGCAGGGTGGCCTTCGAGATCAGCGCCCCGCCCGCGTATCCGCGGATGAAGCGGGTCAGGTCCGCCGGGGTCGAGACGATCCCGCCCGACGCCCACACGCCCGACGCGCTGAGCGCCTCGCTGACGTCCTCCGGGGGATTCGGCGGTGTGACGTCGTAACCGTGCATGTACGGCTCGGGCAGCTCGTAGCCCTGCGGGAGGCTCGTGTCGCGCAGGCCGAGCGGCCGGTAGACGAGGTCCCGCAGCAACTGCTCGTAGGGCCGGCCCGTGACGGCCTCGGCCATCAGCGCGACCGCGATGTTGTCCGAGTTCGAGTACTGGTACTTCGATCCCGGCCGGAACAGCAGTGGTTCCCCGGCCACGAAGTCGAGCAGCCGGCGCGAGTCGAAGTGGTGGCGCGGATCGGCGGTGAGGATCCTGAGGAACTCGGGGTCCTGTGAGTAATCGGGCAGCCCGCTGGTGTGGTTCAGGAGCTGGCGCAGCGTCACGGCACGCCACTGCCGGGGCAGGGACGGCAGCCGGCGGCCGATCGTGTCGTCGAGGGAGAGCGCGCGCCGGTCCACCAGGCGCAGGGCCACGGCACCGCTGAACGCCTTCGCCGTGCTCGCGATCCGCGTGTGGTCGTCCGGGTCGATCGGACGTCCGCCGTCCAGGTCGGCGACCCCGGCGCGCACGATGCGGGACTCGCCGCCGCGGCGCAGGACGGCGATGACTCCGGGCGGGCCGCCGGGGCTGCGCACCAGCTCTTCGAGCTGCTGCCGCAGGGCGCGGTCGCGGTCGCGGTCCGCGGACCCGGAACCGGAGCCGGAGCCGGAACCGGAACCGGCGTCGGCCGGTCCGGACACGGCGCCGGTCAGACAGGCGGCGGCCAGCAGGGCGCCGAGGGACGTACGGAGCCGGGGGCGGCGGGGCAGTGACATGGGGGGTCTCCCGAGTCGGGCGGGGCCAGGGCACGCCCAGCTTCGGTCCCCGGTGATCCGCCCGCCTGCGCCGCTGCTGCATACGGAGGAGCGGGCGGCCGGATGCGGGGCCGTCCGGCCGACCCGGTGCGGCAACCTTCGGTCCTGGGAACCGATGAGTTTCCGGTACGGACGGGGTCTACCCCACGGGAGTGCACCCACGGGCCCGCCCCATGGGCTGCGCTCGCGGGTGTGCGCCCACGGGTGCACCGGTGGGCTGCGCTCGCGGGTGTGCGCCCACGGGAGCACCGGTGGGCTGCGCTCACGGGTGTGCGCCCACGGGTACACCGGTGGGCTTGGCTCACGGGTGTACCCCGAGGGCCCATCCCGCGGGACTCGCGAGCGAAGGTGCCTCGACGGGTCCCGCTCACGGGAGCGACCCATGGTCCCGTGGGTCCCCGAACCGGACAAGCAGACGAATACGCGTACTGAGGAGAATCGGATGACCGGCCAGACCTTCGACTTCGGGCCGCAGGCCCTCGTCGTGGCGCGCCTCGCTGAGGGTGTCACGGACGCGCAGCTCGACGGGGCGACCCCCTGTCCGCAGTACGCGGTGCACAACTTGCTCGGGCATCTGGCCGGACTGGCCGTCGCCTTCCGCGATGCCGGGCGCAAGGACCTGGGCCCGACGACCGACACCAGCCCCACCGTCGCCGTGCCCGACATCGAGCCGGGCTGGCGGGAGGCCCTGCCGAAGGCGCTCGACGAACTCGCCGACGCCTGGCGGGACCCGGCAGCCTGGACCGGCACGACCCGGGCGGGCGGAGTGACACTCCCGGCCGAGGTCGCGGCGGCCGTCGCCGCCGACGAACTGGTCGTGCACGGCTGGGACCTCGCGCGGGCCACCGGCCAGGACTACGCACCCGACGAAACCGCCCTGCGGGTGACGCACCAGTTCCTCACGGGCGTGGCCGACGACCCGACCCGCGTCGGGGGCATCTTCGGTCCCGTCGTCCCGGTGTCCGACGACGCACCGCTCCTCGACCGCGTGATCGGCCTCAGCGGCCGTGACCCGGACTGGAAGCCGTAACGGAAGATCTGTTCACGCGAGCACACGCGTCCAGGCGCCCCTCGACGCGTCACGGGCCGCCCGCCGAGCGGGCGGCCCGTTCGTGTACCCCGGGACCGCATCGCGCGAGCGAACATCCGAAGCGCCTCGCCCCAGGGTGTGCCGAGCGGCCGTTCGCGCCGGCCCGCCACGCGAAGGGATCCGGGAGGTTCGCGCCGGCCGCCACGCGAAGGGATCCGGCAGGTCCGGGCCCAGCGGCCCCCCGCGTCCCGCGAGTCTCCACAACTTCCTTTGCCGGAAGCGTTGACGAAACACGGTCACGCTCCTACCTTCAACGCGTCGTACTTCGTACGTCATATATGAGACGCGATACACGAGATCGGGAACCGGCGTCCACGGCCGGCGCCCGCCTCCCGTGATCCGAGACGTGAGACCAGAGAGGCGCGCATGACCTCTGTGCCCACCCCGATCCCGTCCCGCACGCAGTTCGTGCTGGAGGGGATCAAACACCGCATCCTCACCGGGCAGTTGACCCCAGGACAGGCCCTGGTCGAGACCGACCTCGCCGCGCAGTTCGGGGTGTCGAAGACCCCGGTGCGCGAGGCGCTCAAGACCCTGGCCGGCACCGGGCTCGTCGTGATGAACCAGTACAAGGGCGTCACGGTGCGCATGGTGGACGCGGACATGGCGCGCGAGGTGTACGACGTAAGGCTGCTCCTCGAACCCGAGGCGCTGCGGCGGGTGGTGCGCCGGAAGGCGTCCCTGGACGCCGCCCGCGACGCGCTCACCCGTGCCGACGGCGCCGCCGACACCGCCGAACGGTCCCTGGCCAACCGGGAGTTCCACCGCGCCCTGTACGCACCCTGCGGCAACCCGCTGCTCGGCCGGATGCTCGACGAGGTGCGCGACCAGGCGGCCCTCGTCTCGGCGGTCGCCTGGGCCTCCGACCCCTCCTGGGAGCGGGAGGCGAGCGAGCACCGGGAGATCCTCCGCCTCGCCCTCGACGGTGACGCCGACGGCGCGGCCGCGGCACTGCACGCGCACATCGCCTCGTTCGTACGACGGGCCTTCCCGCAGGGCCGGGAAGAGGACGGACAGGAATGACAGCGACGTTCGAGACCCAGCGGGCGGCACTCGCCGAGGTCGTGGCGATCCCGGTGACACCCTTCGCCGAGGACGGCACGATCGACCGGGACGCCCACCGGGCCCTGCTGCGCCGGCTCATCGACGGCGGCGTCCGCACCCTCACCCCCAACGGCAACACCGGCGAGTTCTACGCCCTCACCCCCGAAGAGCGCCGCACCATAACCGAGTTGACCGTCGAGGAGGCCGTCGACCGCGCGGCCGTCCTCGTCGGCGTCGGACACGACCTGCCCACCGCCGTCGCCTCCGCACGGCACGCCCGCTCCCTCGGCGCACCGATGGTGATGGTCCATCAGCCCGTGCATCCCTACGTCTCGGAGGGCGGCTGGGTCGACTACCACCGGGCGATCGCCGAGTCCGTTCCGGAGCTGGGCGTCGTGCCGTACATCCGCAATCCGGTGCTCGCGGGCTCACGGCTCGCCGAACTCGCGGACGCCTGCCCGAACGTCGTCGGCGTGAAGTACGCCGTCCCCGACGCGGCGCGCTTCGCGTCCTTCGCGCGGGACGCCGGCCTCGACCGGTTCGTGTGGGTGGCCGGACTCGCCGAGCCCTACGCCCCCTCGTACTTCTCCGCCGGCGCCACCGGGTTCACCTCGGGCCTGGTGAACGTCGCCCCGGCCGTCTCGCTGAACATGATCGAGGCGCTCCGGTCCGGCGACTACCCGGCCGCGATGAAGGTCTGGGAGCGGATCCGCCGTTTCGAGGAACTGCGCGCCGCCGACGCCTCCGCCAACAACGTCACCGTCGTCAAGGAAGCCCTCTCCTCGCTGGGCCTGTGCCGTCGTGACGTGCGCCCGCCGAGCCGGCCGCTGACCGCGAACGAGCGGTCCGAGGTCGCCGCCATAGCCGCCGGATGGTCCCTGTGAAACGGCCCGAGGATCTCAGAAGCCATCAGTGGTACGGCACCCACGGGCTCCGCTCGTTCAGCCACCGGGCCAGGACCCGGCAGCTCGGCTACCTCCCCGAGGAGCACCTGGGCAAGCCGGTCGTCGCGATCCTCAACACCTGGTCCGACATCAACCCGTGCCATGTGCACCTGCGGGACCGCGCCCAGGCCGTCAAGCGGGGAGTGTGGCAGGCCGGCGGATTCCCGCTCGAATTCCCGGTGTCCACGCTGAGCGAGACGTTCCAGAAGCCGACCCCGATGCTCTACCGCAACCTGCTCGCGATGGAGACCGAGGAACTGCTGCGGTCGTATCCGGTGGACGGGGCCGTGCTGATGGGCGGCTGCGACAAGACCACGCCCGCGCTGCTGATGGGGGCCGCCTCGGTCGACCTGCCGACCGTCTTCGTGCCCGCCGGGCCCATGCTCCCGGGCCACTGGCGCAACGAGGTCCTCGGCTCCGGCACCGACATGTGGAAGTACTGGGACGACAAGCGCGCGGGTCTCATCGGGGACTGCGAGATGACCGAGCTGGAGAGCGGGCTCGCCCGGTCGCCGGGGCACTGCATGACGATGGGCACCGCGTCCACGCTGACGGCCGCCGCGGAGGCGCTCGGCGTCACCGTCCCCGGCGCGTCGAGCATCCCCGCCGTCGACTCCGGACACGACCGGATGGCGGCCGCGGCGGGACTCCGGATCGTCGAACTCGTCCACAAGGACCGGACGTTGTCCGACATCCTCACCGCGGAGGCCTTCGCGGACGCGGTCACGACGGTGCTCGGCATCGGCGGTTCGACGAACGCCGTGATCCATCTGATCGCCATGGCCGGACGGGCCGGTGTCACCCTCAACCTGGACGACTTCGACCGGATCGCCCGGACCGTGCCCGTCCTCGCCGACGTCCGGCCCGGCGGACAGAAGTACCTCATGGAGGACTTCCACTTCGCCGGCGGCCTGCCCGGGTTCCTGTCCCGGATCACCGACCTGCTGCACCTGGACCGGCCCACGGTGTCCCACGACAGCCTGCGCGAGCAGCTCGCGGGCGCCCGGGTCCACGACGACGACGTCATCCGCACCCGGGACAACCCGGTCGCGGCCGAGGGCGGAGTGGCCGTCCTGCGCGGCAACCTCTGCCCCGACGGCGCCGTCATCAAGCACATCGCCGCCGAGCCGCACCTGCTGAAGCACACCGGTCCCGCCGTCGTCTTCGACGACTACCGCACGATGCAGCGGACCATCGACGACCCGTCGCTCGGCATCACCGCGGACAGCGTCCTCGTGCTGCGGGGCTCCGGCCCCAAGGGCGGCCCGGGCATGCCCGAGTACGGGATGCTGCCCATCCCCGGCCATCTGCTGAAGCAGGGCGTCCGGGACATGGTGCGGATCTCCGACGCCCGGATGAGCGGCACGAGTTACGGCACCTGCGTGCTGCACGTGGCACCCGAGTCCCACGTCGGCGGCCCGCTCGCCCTCGTACGGAGCGGGGACCCGATCACCCTCGACGTCGCGGCACGCTCGCTCCGGCTCCACGTGGACGACGCGGAGCTGGAGCGCAGACGGGCCGCGTGGACTCCGCCGCCCGCCCGCTACGAACGCGGCTACGGCGCGCTCTACAACGACCAGATCACCCAGGCCGACACCGGCTGCGACTTCGCGTTCCTGGCCCGCCCGGGCAAGGTGCCGGACCCCTACGCCGGCTGAGGCCCCCCACGACCGCACACGGAAGGCACCGCCCGACCCATGAGCGCTTAGCAAGCGCTTCCTGCACTCGCTGTATCTGCCCCACTGCGAACGGAGAACAGTCATGGCCCAAGCCGCAGCCGTGGCGAAACCGCCCGCGCCACCCCGGCGGCACCGTGCCTCCGCGACCCCGCGCAGGCTGCCCTATCTGCTGATCGCCCCGGCGGCGCTGCTGATGCTGGGCTTCATCGCCTACCCCGTCATCAGCGTCTTCTACTACAGCCTGCAGAACTACAACCCGACCAAACCATGGCGCAACGGCTACGCGGGCCTCGGCAACTTCACGCACGCCTTCACCGACGACCCCCAGTTCTGGGACACGCTGACCTTCAGCGCGAAATGGGTCGTCGTCGAGGTCGGCCTCCAGCTCCTGTTCGGCCTGGCGCTCGCGCTGATCGTCAACCAGACCTTCGTCGGCCGGGCGGCCGGGCGCGCGCTGGTCTTCTCGCCCTGGGCCGTCTCCGGCGTGCTGACCTCGGCGATCTGGGTGCTGCTCTACAACTCCCAGACGGGCATCACCCGTTACCTCGCCGACGCGGGCATCGGCTCGTACGGGACGAGCTGGCTCTCGGACCCCTCCACCGTCTTCCCGGCGGCCGTGGTCGCGGACCTGTGGCGCGGGGTCCCCTTCTTCGCGATCCTGATCCTCGCCGACCTCCAGTCCGTCTCCAAGGACCTGTACGAGGCCGCGGAGGTCGACGGAGCGAGCCGCCTCCGCCAGTTCCTGCACATCACGCTGCCGCACCTCAAGGACGCGATCATCCTCTCCACGCTGCTGCGCGCCGTGTGGGAGTTCAACAACGTCGACCTGCTCTACACCCTCACCGGCGGCGGACCCGCGGGCGAGACGACGACCCTCCCGCTCTACATCGCCAACACCAGCGTCGACGCCCACAACTTCGGCTACGCCTCCGCCCTCACCACGGTCGCGTTCGTGATTCTGCTGTTCTGCTCGATCGTCTATCTGCGGCTGAGCAAGTTCGGAGGCGGGGACAAGTGATCACCAAGGACGCCGGGACCATCGCCCCGGCCGCACCCGCCGCCCCGCCCGTCGAGGAACCACGCCCGCGCGCGGCGAGGAAACGGCGCGCCTGGGACGAGGCCCCGCGCTGGCAGATCTACGTCCCCCTGGGCGCGTACCTCCTCTTCACCCTGGTCCCGTTCTACTGGATCCTGCTCTTCGCGCTGCGCCCCGCCGGATCCACCTCCCTCGTGCCCTGGCCCATGACGCTGGACCACTTCGACAAGGTGTGGACCGAGCGCAGCTTCGGGACCTACTTCCAGAACAGCGTGATCATCGCCGTCGCCACCCTGGTGATGACCACGCTCGTCGCGCTCGCCGGCGGCTACGCGCTCGCCCGCTTCGACTTCAGGATCAAGCGCGGCTTCATGCTCGCGCTGCTCTGCTCCCAGTTCGTGCCGGGCGCCCTGCTCCTGGTCCCGCTCTTCCAGATCTTCGCCGAACTCCGGATGATCAACTCGCTGGTCAGCGTCGTCATCGCCGAGACCGTCTTCCAGCTGCCGCTGTCGATGATCCTCATCAGCGGCTTCATCCGGAACGTGCCCTACACCCTGGAGGAGGCCGCCTGGGTGGACGGCTGCAACCGCTTCGACGCCTTCCGGATCGTCGTCCTCCCGCTGCTGCGGCCAGGACTGATCGCCGTCGGCTCCTTCGCCTTCGTACACGCCTGGAACCACTTCCTGTTCGCCCTGATGTTCCTCAGCGACCAGAGCAAGCAGACCATCCCGGTCGGCCTCAACACCCTGCTGAGCTCCGACAGCGTCGACCTCGGCGCGCTCGCCGCGGGCGGCATCATCGCCGCCGTCCCCGTGGTCGTCGTCTTCGCCTTCATCCAGAAATGGCTGATCACCGGATTCAGCGCCGGGGCGGTGAAGGGATGACCACCCCCTCGCGCCAGGGCCGCGACCGGCACCCGGCCGGCACGCCGCTGCCCATCGTCCTCGCCGGGGCCCGGGGCCACGGCCGCTGGCACCTGGACAACATCCGCCGGCTCCAGGACAAGGGCCTGGTGCGCCTCGCCGGGGTCTGCGAGCTGAACCCGCTCACCGAGGAGGAACTGGGCGGACAGCACGTCGAGCAGTCCGCCGACCTCGGGGCGCTCCTCGACTCCACCGGCGCCGCCGTCGCGGTGATCTGCACCCCCATCCCCACCCACACCGACCTCGCGCTGACCGCCGCGCGCAGGGGCGTCCACCTGCTCCTGGAGAAGCCGCCCGCGCCCTCCTACGCCGAGTTCCGGCGGATGGCCGACGGCGTCGCGGCGTCCGGAGCCGTCTGCCAGATCGGCTTCCAGTCGCTCGGCTCGCACGCGGTGCCGGCGATCAGGAAGATGATCACCGAGGGCGTGCTCGGCCGGGTCACCGGAATCGGCGGGGCCGGCGCCTGGGTCCGCGACGAGGCCTACTTCCGTCGCGCGCCCTGGGCGGGCAGGCGCCGGCTCGACGGCGCCGACGTCGTCGACGGGGTCCTGACGAACCCGCTGGCCCACGCCGTCGCCACGGCCCTCGCGCTGGACGGCTCGACCCGCGCCGAGGACGTCACCGCCGTCCGGACCGAACTGCTGCGCGCCAACGACATCGAGTCCGACGACACCTCGTGCGTACGGGTGACGACCACCGGGGGCCGGATCACCGTCGCCGCCACACTCTGCGCCGAACGCCCCGGCGAACCGTACGTCCTGGTGCACGGCACGGGCGGCCGGATCACCTTCTGGTACAAGCAGGACCGGGTGCTCGTGCAGCGGTCCGGACACGGCCCCGAGGAGATCCGGTACGGCCGCACCGACCTGCTGGAGAACCTGGCCGGGCATCTGACCGGCGGCGCCGACCTGCTGGTCACGCCCGATTCGACGGGCGCCTTCATGAAGGTCGTCGAAGCCGTCCGGCAGGCCCCCGACCCGGTCGCACTGCCTCCGGCCGCCTGGCGGACTGTCCCCGGCGAACGACGCCGGGTCGTGCCCGGCATCGACGGACTCGTCGCGGCCGCCGCCGACACCCTCGCCCTCTACTCCGAACTCGGCGCCTCCTGGGCGCGCCCGAAAGAGGTGAGCTCCGGATGAACGACGACTCGATGGCCTTGCGGATCGGTGGCCGCCCCGTCGCCCGCTACGTCACCCGGCCCGCGCTGCCGGCCCGGCTCTCGCCGCGCCCGTACCTGCACCCCGTCACCACCCTGGCCGGCACGGCCGTCACCGAGACCGGTCCGGCCGATCACACACACCACCTCGGCGTCGGTGTGGCCGTACCCGACGTCGAGGGGCACAACTTCTGGGGCGGACGCACCTACGTCCGCGACCAGGGGCCGGCCGAGCTCGACAATCACGGCATCCAGCGGCACACCGGCTTCCAACTGCGCGACCCGGACGGCTTCGTGGAGGAGCTGCGCTGGACGGCCGCGGGCGCCGAACTGCTGCGGGAACGCCGTACGGTCGCGGCCGTCGCCCTCACCGACAGCGCCTGGGCACTGGACTTCACCTTCTCGCTCACGAACATCACCGGGCGCGGCCTCTCGATCGGCAGCCCCGCCACCAACGGACGGCCCGGCGCGGCCTATGGAGGCTTCTTCTGGCGGGCCCCCAAGGAACAGGACGCCCCGCGCGTGTTCACCGCCGACGCCGAGGGCGAGGAAGCGGTGCACGCGCGCCCCGCCGACTGGCTCGCCCTCGCGGGAGCCGGCTGGACGCTCGTCCTCGCCGGGGCGACCGCCGGGACCCGCCGCGACCCGTGGTTCGTCCGCGCCGCCGAGTACCCGGGCGTCGGTTCCTCGCTCGCCTCCGACCGGCGGCTCACCGTCGCGGCGGGAGACACGCTCGTACGCCGGGTCGTCACCGTCGTCGCCGACGGCGCCCTCGACCGGACCGGGGCCGCCGCGCTGGTCCGCAAGGCGGTGAGCCCCTGATGGCCCTGCCCTCCGCCGACCTCGGTGACGGCACGTACCGCAACCCCGTCCTCGACGCCGACTGGTCCGACCCCGATCCGCTCCGCGTCGGCGACGACTTCTACCTCACCGCCTCCAGCTTCGGCCGCGCCCCCGGCCTGCCGCTGCTGCACTCCCGGGACCTGGTGAACTGGACCCTCGTCGGCCACGCCCTCCAACGCCTTGAGCCTGCGGGCGAGTTCAGGAATCCCCAGCCCGACCGCGGTGTGTGGGCGCCCGCGTTGCGCCATCACGACGACCGCTTCTGGATCTTCTGGGGCGACCCCGATCATGGCATCTTCCAGGTCAACGCCCCGCAGATCAGAGGCCCTTGGACCCGGCCGCACCTGGTGAAGGAGGGCCGGGGGCTCATCGACCCCTGCCCGCTGTGGGACGAGGAGACCGGCGAGGCCTATCTCGTGCACGCCTGGGCCAAGTCCCGTTCGGGAGTGAAGAACCGGCTCACCGGACACCGGATGTGCCCCGACGGCACCGCCCTGCTCGACGAGGGGAAGGTGATCGTCGACGCCGACCTGATCCCCGGCTGGTTCACCCTCGAAGGACCCAAGGTCTACCGCCACGACGGCTGGTTCTGGATCTTCGCGCCCGCCGGGGGAGTCGAGACCGGCTGGCAGGGCGCCTTCCGGTCGCGCGGCTTCTTCGGGCCCTACGAGGAGCGGGTGGTGCTGGAACAGGGGAACACCCGCGTCAACGGCCCGCACCAGGGCGGCTGGGTGCGCACGGCGGCGGGCGAGGACTGGTTCGTGCACTTCCAGCAGCGCGGGGCCTACGGGCGGGTGGTCCACCTCCAGCCGATGCGCTGGGGCGCGGACCGCTGGCCGGTGCTCGGCGACCGGGGTGCCCCCGTGGGCGTCCACCGCAAGCCGGACCTGCCGGACCAGCCGCCGTCCGCGCCCGCCACCGACGACGACTTCCCCGGTGGCCGTTTCGGGCGCCAGTGGCAGTGGACCGCCAACCCCCAGGACGGCTGGGCCACCCAGCACTCCGGCGACGGACTGCGGCTGACCTGTGTCCGTACGGCGGACGCCCACGACCTGCGCCGACTGCCGCACGTCCTCACCCAGCGGATGCCCGGCGCGGCGGCCACCGTCCAGGTCGACCTGCGCCTCGGCGGCGAGGAGCCCGGGGCGCGGGCCGGGCTCGTGGTGCTCGGGGACGCGTTCGGCTGGATCGGGCTTCAGCGCGGGCCGGGCGGATCGGTTCGGCTCGTGCACCGGTTCGCCGAGACCGCGGCCGTCGGGGCGCCCGCCGTGCGCTCGGGGCGGTGCGAGGGCGAGCGGGACGCCGCTTCGGCACGCCCGGCGCCCGAGGGCCGGGCCCGGCTGTGGATCGAGATCGGCGCGGGAGCCCGCTGCCGCTTCTCCTACGACGTCGGCGGCGGCCGGCAGCCCTTGGGGCAGGTCTTCGCCGCGACCGGCCGGCGCTGGACCGGCGCCCTGCTGGGCCTGTTCGCGCTCGCGCCGTCCGGCGCGGGGCACGCGGGGGCCGCCACCTTCACGCGTTTCCGAGTCACCGCGGCCCCCTGAGGGTCACCGTCCGTCGTTCGTCCGTCGTTCGTCAGCGTTCGTCAGCCGTTCGTCCGCCTGTTGGGAGCCGCAATGTCGCACCTCCGTAGCAAGCGCTTGCCGGATGTGGAGGGAAGGGCGCGTCCCTTCCGCGAGCAGCCGGGTGCCGATCTCCGAGGACACCTCACCGACCCCACCACCACCCCGTTGGATCCGGAAGAAGAGAGCCGACCGATGAAGATCAGCCCACTCGGGAACAGCCCACTCGGGAACAGTCCAATGGCGACCGGTCCGAGAAGGACCCGCGTCCCTGGTGCCCGGCGTGCCGCCGTGGCCGTCGCCCTCGGATCCGTGCTCGCGCTGACCGTCACCGCCTGTGGTGACGACGGCAGCGGCAGCGCGGGCGACAAGGGCACCGAGGGCTCCGGCAAGGGCGAGATCACCTTCTGGGACAACAACGGCGGTGTCCGCACCGACATCTGGAAGCAGATCATCGCCGACTTCGAGAAGAAGTACCCGGACATCAAGGTCAACTACGTCGGCATCCCGGCGGCGAGCGCGCAGTCCAAGTACGACACCGCCATCCAGGGCGGCGGTCTGCCCGACGTCGGAGGCGTGGGCACCGCCATGCTCGCCGAGGTCGCCGTCCAGGGAGCCCTGGAGCCGCTGGACAGCCGGATCGAGAAGAGCGCGCTGAACGGAAAGCTGAGCCAGAACCTGCTCGGCGTCAGCCGGTCCGCGAGCGGCGGCGACACGCTCTACCAGGTGCCGACCTCCGCCAACAACGGCACGCTCTGGTACCGCACCGACCTGTTCAAGTCGGCGGGCCTGGACGCGCCGACCTCCTGGTCGAAGTTCTACGACGCCGCGTCCAGGCTCACGGACAAGGGCAAGAACAAGTTCGGCTTCACCATCCGCGGCGGCGAGGGCTCCATCGCCCCGGCGCTGGACGCGGCGTACGGCCAGAGCGGCATCACCTCGTTCTGGAACGGCGACAAGACCACCGTCAACGACCCGAAGAACGTGGCGGCCCTGGAGAAGTACGTCGCCCTCTACAAGAAGGCCACCCCGTCCGCCGACGTCAACAACGACTTCACCAAGATGGTCGCGCAGTGGGACAGCGGCACCATCGGCATGCTGAGCCACAACCTCGGCTCGTACCAGGACCACGTGAAGGCGCTGGGCGGCAAGTTCCGCGGTATCCCGAACCCCACCCTGGACGACGGCACACGGGTGCAGATCTCCAACCCGGTCGACGGGCTGAGCCTGTTCAAGTCGGGCAAGAACAAGGCGGCCGCCTGGAAGTTCATCGAGTTCGCCGTCTCGGCGGAGGAGAACTCCAAGTTCAACGAGTCGGCGGGACAGGTGCCGGCGAACACCGACGCCGCCAAGGACGCCTGGATCCAGCAGGCCGAGCCGACCAAGCTGGCCGCCGAGGCGCTGAACGGCGCCGGCACCAAGATCGTGCAGCTGCCTTACTACCTGCCCGACTGGAACACCATTTCCAAGGCCGACAACGAGCCCGGCTTCCAGAAGGTGCTGCTCGGCAAGATGAGCGTGAAGGACTTCCTGGACACGCTGGCCGACCAGCTCGACACGGCGCAGGCCGACTGGAAGGCCCATCACTAGGTCGTGTCCGACGCGCCCGCGGGGCCCGGCCGTGGCGCCCGTCGCGCCACGGCCACCCCGCAGTCCCCTTCTCCGAACCCGAAGGAAATGGAGTCGCACCATGCACACACAGGAATGGCATGGCCATGCCACAAGCTGGCGTACGGTCGCCGTCCGGAGAGCCGCCGCGCTGATCGGCTGCATCGCCCTCGTGCTCGCCGTCACCGGTACCACCGCCGAGGCCCGCCCGCGCGACCTCGGCCGGCAGACGCTCGCCGCGGGTGACGGCTGGGCGTCCGACGGGACCGGCACCACCGGCGGCTCGGCCGCCGGCGCCGCGCGGGTCAGCACGGTCACGACCTGGGCGGAGTTCAAGGCCGCGCTCGCCGCGGGCGGCAGCGCGCCGAAGATCATCAAGGTCAGGGGCACGATCGACGCCAACGCCTCCGGCTGCGACTCCTTCGCCGCCCCCGGCTACGACTTCGACCGGTACCTCGCCGACTACGACCCCGCGGTGTGGGGCTACGACCAGGTGGTCAGCGGTGAGCAGGAGGATCTGCGCGCCGCCTCCGCCGCGAACCAGGACACCGCCATCAAGGCGTACGTCCCCGCCGACACCACCATCGTGGGCATCGGAGAGAACGCGGGCTTCAAGGGCGCGAGCCTTCAGATCAAGGACGTCGACAACGTCATCGTCCGAAACCTCACCTTCGAGAGCCCCCTCGACTGCTTCCCGCAGTGGGACCCCACCGACGGCGACACCGGCAACTGGAACTCCGAGTACGACAGCGCCGTCGTCTACGGCGCCACGCACGTCTGGCTCGACCACGACACGTTCACCGACGGCGACCACCCGGACAGTTCGCTGCCGGCCTACTACGGCCGGATCTACGAACAGCACGACGGCGAACTGGACATCGTCAAGGGCGCCGACTACGTGACCGCCTCCTGGAACGTCTTCGCCGACCACGACAAGACCATCCTGATCGGCAACAGCGACAACGCGGCGACGGCCGCCGTGGACCGGGGCCATCTGAAGGTCACCCTCCACCACAACCTGTTCACCGGCCTCGTCGAGCGCGCCCCGCGCGTGCGCTTCGGGCAAGTGGACTCCTACAACAACCACTTCGTGGCCGACTCCTCCTACGGCTACAGCTACGGCATCGGCATGGAGTCCCAGCTCGTCGCCGAACACAACGCGTTCACGCTGCCGGACTCGGTCGGTGCCGGGCTGATCCTGAAGAAGTGGAAGGAGGCGCCGCTGACCGCGGCCGACAACTACGTCAACGGCGTCCTCACCGATCTCATCGCCGTGCACAACGCGGAGATCCCCGCCGAGACGCTCCGGTCCGGTGCCGGCTGGACCCCGGTCCTGCGGACGAAGGTCGATGCGCCGAGGGCCGTTCCCGGCATCGTCGACCACCGTGCGGGCGCCGGAAGGATCTGCTGACCATGACCGGACTGCCCCTCGGCAGAAGGGCGTTCGTCGCCGCGTGCACCGGAGCCGCGCTGGCTCCCGTGCTCGCGGCCCCCGCCCGCGCCACCGGCCGGGCGCCGTTCGGGCGCCACGGCTCGCCGTCCGCGCGGCCGAACGCGAGGACGCTGTACGTCCACCCCGGCGGCCTCGGCGACCACACCACCGTGCAGGCCGCCGTGACCGCCGCGACCGGAGCCGGATTCACCCTGGTCATCGCCCCCGGCGTGTACCGCGAGACGGTCTCGGTCGGAGCGGTCGACCCGGCGACCGGCCTGCCCGGCGCCGCCGGATCCGAGATGACCTGGATCGGCGCCTCCGGCGACCCGCGTGATGTCGTCGTCGTGTACGACAACGCCAACGGCACGCCCAAGCCCGACGGTTCGGGCACCTACGGCACCACCGGGTCGGCGACGACCACCGTGCGCACCGACGGTTTCACCGCCCGCGCGGTGACCTTCGCCAACGACTGGCTGCGCGCCGGCCACCCCGGGATCACCGGCACCCAGGCCGTGGCGATCAAGGTGCAGGGCGACCGGTCGGCGTTCCACCGGTGCCGCTTCCTCGGCCACCAGGACACCCTGTACGCCGACACGATCGCGCTCGGCACCTTCGCCCGGCAGTACTACCGGGACTGTTACGTCGAAGGGGACGTGGACTTCGTCTTCGGGCGGGCGACGGCGGTCTTCGAGCGCTGCCACTTCCGCGCCCTGGACCGCACGGACCTGGCCGGCGCCCCGTACGGCTTCGTCTTCGCGCCGTCCACGGCGGTCGCCGACCCGCGCGGATACCTGGTCACCCGCTGCGGAATCAGCAGCGCCGCGCCGGACGCGTACTACAAACTGGCCCGCCCCTGGGTGCCCGGCTCGGACCCCACCGCCCGGCCGATGCTGACCGTCCGCGACACCTTTATGGACGCCGGCGTCGACGCGGTCGCGCCCTATACGAACATGTCCGCCGCCTACCCGTGGCAGAGCCAGCGCTTCGCCGAGTACCGCAACACGGGCCCCGGCGCGGTGATCACGGTTCCGGAGAACCGTCCCCAGCTCACGGACGCGGAGGCCGAGCCGCACACCCGTGCCGCCTATCTCGGCGACTGGTGTCCGTGATTCCTCACCACGCGGCTGGGGCCCGAATCGTCCGGCGTGAGGCCCAAGTCGGCCGAAAAGTATGTATCGATCCGGCAAAAGGCCTCGCGCCCAAGGACGTTACGCGCGTAGAAAACCTGTCATGCATAAGCCACTCCGCATCGCGGCCGTCGCCGCGACCTGTGTCGTCGCCGGTGCCGCCCTGTACGGCACCGGCGTAGCCACCGCCGGTCAGTCGACGGCGAACTCGACGCACGAGCCTTACAACATCGGCGTCCTCGTCAAGGACATAGACACCTATTACGGCACCACCGCCGACAGCAACGGTGTCTACCAGGCGTCCCCCGACAGCCCGTACGCCAAGGACCTGGCCCGCCTCGACGCCTCCGCCAAGCGGTACATCGACCAGGCGGCCCGCAAGGCCCACCACCGGCACGAGAAGGCCGCGGTCGTCTTCGACATCGACGACACGCTGCTGCTCTCCCTCGACTACGAGAAGAAGACCAACTACACCTACAACTCGGCCTCCTGGGCCGCGTACGTCGCCCAGGCGGACCGCCCGGCCGTCTTCGGCAGCCCGGAACTCGTCAAGTACGCCGCTTCCAAGGGCGTCGAGGTGTTCTACAACTCCGGCCTGAAGGAGTCGCAGCGCGTCTCCGCGGTCGACAACCTGAAGAAGATCGGCGTCGACGTCAACCTCGACGCCGCGCACATGTTCCTCAAGGACGCGGCCAACCCGCCCGCCTACCTGGGCGACTGCGCCACCGCCGCCGCCTGGAACTGCACGACCGTGCAGTACAAGGCCGGAACCCGCAAGCACATCGAGTCCCTCGGGTACGACATCGTCGCCAACTTCGGCGACCAGTACTCGGACCTCGAAGGCGGCTACGCCGACAAGACCTACAAGCTCCCGAACCCCACGTACTTCGTGAGCTGACGCCTTCCCCCCATGGGCGAACGCCCCCGCCGGTCCTCACCGTCGGGGGCGTTCGCCTGTCGGCAGGAGGGCCCGGACCGGCGGGCGCGTCGCTACGGATCTCCGCCGTCCGCACTCCGGGCCGTGAAGTCCCCTGCCACGGAGGCCCGTTCGCCGTCCGCGGCGGTCGCCGTCACCGTGTAGCCGTCGTCCTTCACGTCCCGGCCGCCGCGGTCGTGGCCGTACTGGCCGGCGAAGACCCAGGTGCCCGGCCAGACCGTGCGACCGGGCCTGAGGGTCCAGGTGTAGACGAGGAAGCCGTCCCGCTCGGCGACCCTGGTGGTGAAGTCGCTCCCGGGCAGCGAGAGCCAGGCACCCGCCTCGCTCACCCCGCCGGTCTGCCCGACCTTCAACGTGACCGCGAGCGAGGTGAGTCGCTTCGTGGTCCTCAGGCTGACATCGCTCTGCGCCCAGAAGTCGTCGCTGTGCGGGTCGACCGAGCCGTCCGACCGCAACGGGCCGTCCGCGGTGTTCCCGGCGGGCGTCCGTGCCGGGGTGGCGGTCCCGGTCGCCGCGGAGGTGTCCGAGGGGGAGGGACGCGGCCCGTCCGACGCTTCGGGTGTCCCGGAACGAGGTCCGGGTCCGGGCGTGACCACCGCCCGTCCGGTCGGGTCCGGCGAGGGGTCGGGTGCCGGGGGGACGGCCACGGTCCGCGGAGCGGGACCGTCGTCCCTCACCGCCGGGGCGACCGCGTACCCCCCGGCCGCCAGGACGCCCGCGACCGCGGCCGTGGCGCCCAGGACACGCGCCCAGCCGGGCAGCGGCGGGCGCGCCGTACGCCGCGGCGGCCGCTCACCGGAGCCCGTCATACCGCGTTCGACCCGGGCCAGGATCCGGGCGCGGTCCGGCTCGTGGAACCTCGCCGCCGCACGCAACCGGACGCGCAGCTCGTCGTGCACCTCCCGCGACTCCCTCACCGCCCCCGACCTCCGGCCCCGCCCGCGGGCAGCGCCCCCGCGTGCATCCGTACCGCCGCTTCCTCTGTGCCGAGCAGCCGCTTCAGTTCCGCCATGCCCTTGGACGTCTGGCTTTTTACCGTACCCACGGACACGCCGAGGGCGAGCGCCGTGTCCTTCTCCGACAGGTCGAAGGCGTGCCGGAGCACGACACAGGCGCGCTTGCGGAACGGCAGCCGGCGCAGCGCCTCCTGGACGTCGACCGTGCCGGGCACGTCCGGGTTCTCGGTCCTGTCCTCGCGCTGCGACCAGAAGAGCGTCATGCGCCGGCGCTCGCGCACCGCGGTCCGGATCCGGGTGCGGGCGAGGTTGGCGACCACTCCGCGCGCGTACGCCGTCGGACGGTCCGCGGCGCGCACCCGGTCCCAGCGGTGCCACAGCGCGAGCAGCGCGTCGGCGGCCAGATCGTCGGCGGCGTCCGCCTCACCCGTCAACAGATGTGCCAGCCGGGCCAGTTCGGCGTAGTGCCGTTCGAAGAACGCGTGGAACTCCGCGGAGGCGGCGTCGTCGACGAGCGTGCCCACGGGATACCTCCCCTCGCTTCGGCCGCGGCACAGGTGCGGGCGCGGTGGGTGCGGGACCCGTGACTCCGGCGTGGGGTACGGGAGTTCCGGCGGAGCGGGACGCGTGAGCGTAGCAGTCGGTCGTCCGGGCCCCGGAACGGTGCCTGGCGGGCCGAACCGGATTCCGTAACACGGGGAAAACCTGAAACCGGTTGATCGGGGGAACAATCCAGCCAGCATCCGCACACCAGGCCCGCAGGCAACGAGGAGTAACGCCATGTCCGAAGCGCAGAAGGTCGACAACCGGCCAAGTGCCGCACCACCGACGGCAGGAGGGGTCGACGGGTTCTTCAAGATATCCGCCAGAGGCTCCACCGTCGGCCGGGAGATACGCGGCGGGTTCGCCACGTTCTTCACCATGGCGTACATCCTCGTCCTGAACCCCATCATCCTCGGCAGCGCCAAGGACAAGTTCGGGCACACGCTCGACACCGGTCAACTGGTCACCGCCACCGCGCTGGTGGCGTGTGTGATGACCGTGATCATGGGCATCGGCGGCAATCTCCCGCTCGCCATCGCCGCGGGCCTCGGCCTCAACGCCGTCGTCGCCTTCCAGCTCGCCCCGCTGATGAGCTGGGACGACGCGATGGGCCTGGTAGTCCTCGAAGGCGTACTGATCTGCGTCCTGGTGCTCACCGGTCTCCGGAAGGCGATCATGAACGCCATTCCGCAGCAGCTCAAGCAGGCCATCGGCGTCGGCATCGGCCTGTTCATCGCCTTCATCGGCTTCGTGGACGCCGGGTTCGTCAGCCGTATCCCGGACGTCGCGAACACCACCGTCCCCGTGCAGCTCGGTGCCGTGGGCCGCCTCACCGGCTGGCCCGTCCTCGTCTTCTGTCTCGGTGTCCTGCTGACCATCGCGCTGATCGCCCGCAGGGTGAAGGGCGCGATCCTCATCAGCATCGTCACCATGACGGTCGTGGCGATCGTCATCAACGCCGTCGCCGACATCAAGAGCTGGGGCCTGACCACCCCCAAGGTCCCGGACAAGATCGTCGACAGTCCGGACTTCGGGCTCATCGGTCACTTCAGTCTGTTCGGCGGCTTCGCCGAGGCCGGTGTCCTCACCGCGGTCCTGCTGATCTTCACGCTGGTGCTGTCGGACTTCTTCGACGCCATGGGGACCATCGTCGGGATCAGCGCCGAGGCCGGGCTGCTCGACGAGCAGGGGCAGGTGCCGGGCATCGGCCGGGTCCTGTTCATCGACGGCGCCGCCGCCGTCGCGGGCGGTCTGGGCTCCGCCTCCTCCAACACCGCCTACATCGAGTCCGCGGCCGGCGTCGGCGAGGGCGCCCGCACCGGCTTCGCCAACCTGGTCACCGGCGGTCTCTTCGGTCTCGCGCTCTTCCTCACCCCGCTGCTGACCATCGTCCCGCTCCAGGCCGCGGCGCCCGCGCTGATCGCGGTCGGGTTCCTGATGATGACCCACGTCAAGCACATCGACTGGGACCAGTACGAGATCGCGATCCCGGCGTTCCTGACCATCGCCGTGATGCCGTTCACGTACTCCATCACCGACGGCATCGGCGCCGGCTTCCTGGCCTACGTCGTCATCAAGACGGTGGTGGGCAAGGCGAAGGAGGTCAACTGGCTGCTGTGGGCGGTCTCGGCCCTGTTCCTCGTGTACTTCGCGATCGACCCGGTGGAGCAGTTGCTCGGCGTGAAGTGACCCGCCCGCGCGCGGGAGCCGGCAGCTGAAGGGACCGGCCGCGAC
>NZ_JBHYXD010000106.1:0-27744 GCF_042751995.1 Streptomyces sp. NPDC059371
TACATCGATGCCCGTCGCCACCGACGCCCACCCCTCACCCAACGGCGACGGGCTGATGCACCGGCACGGCCCCGACCCACCCACCAGCCGGGCCGGAACCGGCGGCCACCCACCGAACCGCAGAGGCATCGTCCTGGCACAGTGACCCCATGCTGATCGCCCGCTCCGCGCTCCTCTTCGCCCTCGCCGCGCTCCTGGAGATCGGCGGCGCCTGGCTCGTCTGGCAAGGCGTACGCGAACACCGGGGCGCCCTCTGGATCGGCGTCGGCGTGATGACGCTGGGCCTGTACGGCTTCGTCGCCACCCTCCAGCCGGACGCCGAGTTCGGCCGCGTCCTCGCCGCGTACGGCGGAGTCTTCGTGGCCGGCTCCCTCGCCTGGGGCGTCGTCGCCGACGGCTACCGCCCCGACCGCTGGGACATCACCGGCGCCCTGATCTGCCTGGCCGGAGCCGCCGTGATCATGTACGCCCCCCGAGGGGGCAACTGACCCCCGCCTATCCTGGCCGGAGCGACCGCAGACACGCAGACACGCAGACACACAGACACAGCCAAGGAGCAGCCGTATGACCCCCGCCGCCGCGTCCCGTATCGCCGTCATCACCGGTGCAAGCAGCGGAATCGGCGCCGCGACGGCCCGACAGCTCGCGGCCGAGGGCTACCGCGTCGTTCTCACGGCCCGCCGCAAGGACCGCATCGAGGCGCTGGCGGAGGAGATCACCGCGGCGGGCGGCCAGGCCACCGCGTACGCCCTGGACGTCACGGACCGCACCGCGGTCGACGAGTTCGCGTCGGCGTTCAAGACGATCGGCGTGCTGGTCAACAACGCCGGCGGCGCACTCGGCGCCGACCCGATCGCGACGGCCGACCCGGCCCAGTGGCGCCAGATGTACGAGACGAACGTCATCGGCACCCTGAACATCACCCAGGCCCTCCTCCCGGCGCTCACCGCCAGCGGCGACGGCACGGTCGTCGTCCTGTCCTCCACGGCGGCCCACGCCACGTACGAGGGCGGCGGCGGCTACGTGGCCGCCAAGCACGCCGAGCACGTGCTCGCGGAGACGCTGCGCCTGGAGATCGTCGGCACGCCGGTCCGCGTGATCGAGGTGGCCCCCGGCATGGTCAAGACCGAGGAGTTCGCCCTCACCCGCTTCGGCGGCGACACCGAGAAGGCCGCCAAGGTCTACGCGGGTGTGGCCCAGCCCCTGACCGCCGACGACGTCGCCGAGACGATCACGTGGGCCGTCACCCGCCCCAGCCACGTGAACATCGACCTCCTCGTGGTCCGCCCCCGAGCCCAGGCGTCGAACACGAAGATCCACCGCGAACAGTGACCCCGGACGAACCACCCACCCCCCAGCCACCCACGGCAGCCGAACAGGCCCGCCTGGCCCTGGAGAAGAAGCGCGAACGCTACGTCTGGTACTACCTGGCGTACTTCCTCTTCGGCATCCACATCGTGGCCTTCGTCATGATCTACGCGGTCCTGAGCACGAAGTGAACGCGAAGGGCCCGAGCCATCAACGGCTCGGGCCCTCAAGGTGGTTGGACGGCAGACGGCTTGGCGTCGCGTGCCCGCGCGCCGCGCCTCAGCCCTTCACGCAGACAACCTGCTTCAGCTTCGCCACGACCTGCACGAGGTCGCGCTGCTGCTCGATGACCTGCTCGATCGGCTTGTACGCGCCCGGGATCTCGTCCACGACGCCGGAGTCCTTGCGGCACTCCACGCCCTGCGTCTGGTCCTCCAGGTCCTTCGTCGAGAAGCGCCGCTTCGCCGCGTTGCGGCTCATGCGCCGACCCGCGCCGTGCGAGGCCGAGTTGAAGGACTTCTCGTTGCCGAGGCCCTTCACGATGTACGACCCGGTCCCCATCGAGCCCGGGATGATGCCGAACTCGCCGGCCCGCGCGCTGATGGCTCCCTTGCGCGTGACGAGCAGGTCCATGCCGTCGTAGTGCTCGACGTTCACGTAGTTGTGGTGGCAGGAGATCTCCGCCTCGAAGGCCGGCTTCGCCTTCTTGAACTCCTTGCGGATCACGTCCTTGAGGAGCGCCATCATGAGCGTGCGGTTGTTCTTCGCGTACTCCTGGGCCCAGAACAGGTCGTTGCGGTACGCCGCCATCTGGCGCGTGTCCGCGACGAAGACGGCGAGGTCCCGGTCGACCAGACCCTGGTTGTGCGGGAGCTTCTGCGCGACACCGATGTGATGCTCGGCCAGTTCCTTGCCGATGTTCCGGGAACCGGAGTGCAGCATCAACCAGACGGAACCGTCAGAATCGATACAAACTTCAACAAAATGATTTCCCCCGCCAAGCGTCGCCATCTGCTTGACAGCCCGCTCCTCGCGGAACTTCACCGCATCCGCCACCCCGTCGAAGCGCCCCCAGAAGTCGTCCCACCCGGCGGTGGCCAGGCCGTGGAAGCGGTCCGGGGTGACCGCGGAGTCGTGCATGCCCCGGCCGACCGGAATCGCCTGCTCGATCTGCGAGCGGAGCCGCGAGAGGTCGCCCGGCAGGTCGTTGGCGGTGAGGGAGGTCTTGACGGCGGACATTCCGCAGCCGATGTCGACACCCACCGCCGCCGGGCACACCGCGTCCCGCATCGCGATGACGGAGCCGACCGTCGCGCCCTTGCCGTAGTGGACGTCCGGCATGACGGCGAGGCCCTTGATCCAGGGCAGCGTCGCCACGTTCTGGAGCTGGCGGAGCGCGACGTCCTCCACGGAGGCGGGGTCGGCCCACATACGGATGGGAACCTGCGCCCCCGGCATCTCTACGTACGACATATCGTCCTCAATCCCCACAAAAACAGCAGAAGTCTTAAATCGCAAAACCGGCGCCTAGGTCGACGTATAGGACAACGGACCGGCGTCCACGGCTGTGCGTGCGATACACATTGTCTCCAGGGGTCGCCCCCGTGCGGCAACCCAATAACCACAGGACACCCGGGCCGAAGCGCCGTCGGGAACCGTCGAGAGGAGCCTGACCGTGCAGCGGAAGGCGTACGTATCTGCCGCCGCCGTGCTCCTCGCGGCGGTACTGGCGGGCTGCTCGGGCGGTTCGGGCGTGGGCGGTTCGGCTCCGGACTCCAAGGGCGGCGACACCGGCACGACGGCCGCGGTGGCCCAGCCGGGCAAGTACCGCACCCTCCCGGAGGCGTGCGGCGCGGCCGATCACGACACGCTCGACACGCTGCTGCCCGGCATCCAGGAGGTGACCGACGAGGCACAGCAGGAGCAGGCGTACGCGGGCGAGGCCACGCTCACGTACGACACGGACCGGCGTGACGGCTGCGACTGGAAGGTGACCTCCGCCGCCGCCACCGATCACCTCTTCGTCGACTTCGAGCGCGTGGTCTCGTACGACAACACCGTGAGCGACGAGGCAAAGGCCGAGGAGCTCTACGCCACCCGGCAGACGGCGGCCGACCTCCCGGAGCCCGCCGCGTCCGCCTCCGGGTCCGCGTCCGCGTCCGCGTCCGGTGACGCCACTCCGAGCCCGAGCGGCAGCGCCGGCGCCACGGCCGACGGCGCGGGCGGCGACACCGGCGACGCCTCGGGCGCCCCCTCCGCCCCCTCCGCCTCCGCCTCGCGGACCCCGGCCGATCTCCAGCCGCGCGTACTCGACGACCTCGGCGACGAAGCGTTCCTCGACGACAAGCTGAGCACCGGCTCGTCGACGGCTCGGCAGCGCACGGTGACTGTGGTGTTCCGCACGTCCAACGTGATCGTGAGGATCGAATACTCCGAGCAGCCGACGGCTTCCGCGGATGCCCCCGACAGCAAGGAAATGCAGGACAGGGCGCAGAAACTGGCTCAGGAGCTGGCCTCCCGGCTCAACGGCTAGCGGCCGCGCGGCCGCTGGGGGCACCCCGGCGCAAACCACCCGAACGGGAACCGCCCCGACGCCCCACCGCGTACCGTGGCCCCTCGGACCCGACCGGCCGTACACCCCATGTGCGGCCGTACCACGAGCCACGAGTGAAGGAACCATGCACCGACCAGTACAACGAGCAGGCCGAGCACAGCGACTCCCCCGCATCCTTGTCAGCGCGGCCGCCGTCCCGGTGATGCTCGTCGCCGCGGGTTGTTCCTCGGACTCCGGCTCCGGTGACGACGCGCAGAAGGACGCGAGCGCGGGCCCGGGAGCGACGGTGTCCGCGAGCAGCGCGGCCCCCTCCGTCCAGCCCGCCGCGTACAAGACGTTGCCCAAGGCGTGCTCGGTGCTGGCGAAGAAGACGCTGGACGAACTGATACCGAAGGGTTCGAAGTCGGGCAAGTCCGGCAAGCTGGACGAGCCGGAGCAGCGCGACAACTGCAACTGGACGAGCCTCGACAACAACGGGGTGAAGGGCTCTCAGTTCCGCTGGCTGAACGTGGCGCTGCTCCGCTTCGACTCGGACGCGCGCGGCTCGGGCGACGATCAGGCCCACGACTACTTCCAGAAGCAGGTCTCGGCCGCGCAGACGGTGGCGGGTGCGCTGGACGCCAAGTCTGCGCCGGTCTCCGGCACGGGCGACGAGGCGACGGCCGTGCGCTACGGCCTGAAGAAGAAGGAAGGCGCCTTCAAGCAGCAGACGATCGTGGCGCGCGTCGAGAACGTGGTCGTGACGCTCGATTACAACGGCGCCGGGCTCGCGGGTGAGAAGACCCCGGACGCGGCCACGCTGCTGAAGGCGGCCGAGAAGGCCACGAAGGAGGCGGTGGCCGCGGTGGCCGCCGCGAACGGTGACGGCGGCGCGGCGAGCTCGGGCTCTCCGGACCCTGCCTCCTCGTCGAAGGCCTCGTCCTCGTCCGCGCCGTCGGCCTCGCCGTCCAAGAGCGGCTCCGGGAGCGACAGGACCGGCTCCAAGAGCGCGTCGCCGTCGCAGTCGGCGGCGAAGAAGAGCTGACCCGGCCGCGACCGGGCACGGGGCCCGACTCGGGGCTCCGGCAGACAAGTTCACGGGGCCCGGTTCCCTCCGGAACCGGGCTCCTTCCATACCGCGCATCCGTACGCCACACACATGTGCCACTCTGTTGCGCGCAACAACACGCAAGGGGAGGGGAGTACAGGTGGCCGCGCCCATACAGCTCACACGGATGCACAAGATTCTCATCAGCGTGGTCGTCGCCGGCGCGCTCGTCATCGCCGGAATCGGCTTCGCCGGTTCGTACGCGGCGGTCCGTGAGCTGGCGCTCCAGAAGGGGTTCGGGAACTTCTCGTACGTCTTCCCGATCGGCATCGACGCGGGTATCGGCGTTCTGCTCGCCCTCGATCTGCTGCTGACCTGGATCCGCATACCGTTCCCGATGCTGCGCCAGACGGCCTGGCTGCTGACGATGGCGACGATCGCGTTCAACGGCGCGGCGGCCTGGCCGGACCCGCTGGGTGTGGGCATGCACGCGGTCATCCCGGTGCTGTTCGTGGTCTCGGTCGAGGCGGCTCGCCACGCGATCGGCCGCATAGCCGACATCACGGCCGACAAGCACATGGAGGGCGTGCGGATCACCCGCTGGCTGCTCTCCCCGATCCCCACCTTCCTGCTGTGGCGTCGCATGAAGCTGTGGGAGCTTCGCTCCTACGAGCAGGTCATCAAGCTGGAGCAGGACCGTCTGGTCTACCAGGCCCGTCTGCACTCCCGCTTCGGCCGCGCCTGGCGCCGCAAGGCACCCGTGGAGTCGCTGATGCCGCTGCGTCTGGCCCGCTATGGCGTGCCCCTCGCGGAGACGGCCCCGGCGGGTCTCGCCGCGGCCGGCATCGAGCCCGCGGTGCTGCCGCCGGCGCCCGCGCCCGCCCCGGTTCAGGCGTCCGTCCCGGCCGCCGCCGCGGCGCCCGAGCCGTTGGAGCTGGAGGCGAACGACAGCGCGCGGCAGCAGCCGCAGCGGCAGCCGCAGGCCGAATCCGGTCAGCAGGGCCAGGGCCAGTTCCAAGGCCAGGGTCAGGGCCAGGGCCAGTTCCAAGGCCAGGGTCAGAATCAGGGCCAAGGCCAGAATCAGGGTCAAGGCCAGTACCAAGGCCAGTTCCAAGGTCAGGGCCAGTACCAAGGCCAGGGTCAGGGCCAGTACCAGGGCCAGTACCAGGGCCAAGGCCAGTACCCGGGCGGCCAGGCGGGTGGGCCGGAGTCCAACCCGTGGTTCGCCACTCCCGATCCTCAGGAGATCCCGTACGACGGCGGCTACACCCCGTCGTACGGGACGGAGGAGCAGTACCAGCAGTGGTTCGCCGAGCAGGAGGCGCAGGCTTACGAGCCCGGCCCGGAGGAGACGGGCACGTTCCCGATCCCGGCGGGTCCCGGCCGTACGCGCCAGCTCGGTGAGGGCGGCGGTCCCGAGCAGCTTCCCATCCCGTCCCCGCGGGAGGAGCAGTCGCCGATCCTGGACGAGAAGGCCCGGGAGGAGTCGTACTACCAGGTGTTCCGCCAGTCGATAGACGGCAGCTTCCCCACGCCGCGGGTGCTGGGCGACAACATCGAGGCCACCTACGGGACGGCACTCAGCCCGAGCGCGCTGAAGAACCTGACGGACCGCTTCCAGAACCGTTTCAACGCGGAGCTGGAGGAGGACCACATCGCGTGAGCAGGAGGCACGTCGGCGCGTGAAGGTGCCGGTGTGTACGAGGAAGGGGCGCCCGGTGATCACCGGGCGCCCCTTCCTCGTACGGCCGAGGCCGCTACGCCGAGAGCAGCTTGCGCACCCGCTCCTGTCCCACGGCCAGCAGCAGCGTGGGCAGACGCGGGCCGGTGTCGCGGCCGACGAGCAGGTGGTACAGCAGCGCGAAGAACGTGCGCTGGGCGACCTTGATCTCGGCGGGGAGTTCCTTGGCGGTCGCGTCGGCGGGGAAGCCCGCCTGGACCTTGGGAACGCCGTAGACGAGGTGGGTGAGGCCGTCCAGGGACCAGTTCGCCTCCAGTCCGTCGAGGAGCAGGCGCAGCGACTCGCGGCCCTGGTCGTCGAGGGACTTCAGGAGCTCGGCGTCGGGTTCGTCGCGGACGACGGTGCGCTCCTCGGCGGGGACCTGGGTGTTGATCCAGGTCTCGGCCTTGTCGAGGCGGGGCCGGACCTCGTCCAGGGACGCGAGCGGGTTCTCGGGGTCGAGTTCGCTCAGGATGCGCAGGGTCTGGTCCTCGGCGCCGGCGGTGATGTCGGCGACGGAGGCGAGGGTGCGGTACGCCATCGGGCGGGGGGTCGGGCGCAGCTCACCCGCGGCGGTGCCGACGGCACGGCTGTACGCGGCGGCGTCGGCCGGGAGGGCCGAGCCGTCGGCGACCTTGCCGGCGAGCTTGTCCCACTCGTCGTAGAGCCGCTGGATCTCCTGGTCGAAGGCGATCTTGAACGACTGGTTGGGGCGGCGGCGGGCGTACAGCCAGCGCAGCAGCTGCGGTTCCATGATCTGGAGCGCGTCGGACGCGGTCGGGACCCCGCCCTTGCTGCTGGACATCTTGGCCATGCCGGAGATGCCGACGAAGGCGTACATCGGGCCGATGGGCTGCTTGCCGCCGAAGATCCCGACGATCTGGCCGCCGACCTGGAAGGAGGAGCCCGGGGAGGAGTGGTCGACGCCGCTGGGCTCGAAGATCACGCCTTCGTAGGCCCAGCGCATGGGCCAGTCGACCTTCCAGACCAGCTTGCCGCGGTTGAACTCGCTGAGCAGGACGGTCTCGGCGAAGCCGCAGGCGGAGCAGGTGTACGACAGCTCGGTCGTCGTGTCGTCGTAGGCCGTGACGGTGGTCAGGTCCTTCTCGCACTGCCCGCAGTAGGGCTTGTACGGGTAGTACCCGGAGGTGGAGCTGCCGTCGTCCTCGGCGGCGGCGCCCGAGCCCTCGGCGGCCTCGACCTCGGCCTCGTCGACCGGCTTCTGGCCCTGCTGCTTCTTGGCGGGGGCCTTCTTGGTGCGGTACTGGTCGAGGATCGCGTCGATGTCGCCGCGGTGCTTCATCGCGAACAGGACCTGCTCGCGGTAGGTGCCCGCGGTGTACTGCTCGGTCTGGCTGATCCCGTCGTACTCGACGCCGAGCTCGGCCAGGGCCTCGGTCATCGCGGCCTTGAAGTGCTCGGCCCAGTTCGGGTACGCGGAGCCGGCGGGGGCCGGGACGGAGGTCAGCGGCTTGCCGATGTGCTCGGCCCAGGAGTCGTCGATGCCCGCTACGCCGTTCGGCACCTTGCGGTAGCGGTCGTAGTCGTCCCAGGAGATCAGGTGGCGCACGGTGTGTCCGCGGCGGCGGATCTCGTCGGCGACGAGGTGCGGGGTCATGACCTCGCGGAGGTTGCCGAGGTGGATCGGGCCGGACGGGGAGAGCCCGGACGCGACGACGACAGGTTTGCCCGGGGCCCGGCGCTCCGACTCTTCGATGACCTCATCCGCGAAACGGGAGACCCAGTCGGTGGTCTCGGAGCTCTGAGCCACGATCGGCACGTCCTTCTTCCTCAAACGCGAGTACGGCTGACGCGACCATTCTCCCAGCTCGGACCCGAACCGCGAAAACGGCTTTTCACCGCATGGGATACTGGCTTTCCTTGTACTCAGAGTCTCCGTATGCGGAGTCTCCGTCTTCAGAGTCTCCGGAACCCGAGCAGAAACGGCAGCCACTCCATGGCCTCGGTCACGTCCCTCACCGCTTCCGTCCATCAGCGCCTCGCGGACGCCCTCTCGGCAGCTCTGCCGGAGGCCGGCTCCGCGGACCCGCTGCTGCGCCGAAGCGACCGGGCCGACTTCCAGGCCAACGGGATCCTGGCCCTCGCCAAGAAGGCGAAGGCGAACCCGCGGGAGCTGGCGACGCAGGTCGTGTCCCGGGTCGAGTCGGGTGACCTGATCAAGGACATCGAGGTCTCCGGGCCCGGCTTCCTGAACATCACGATCACCGACCGGGCGATCGTGTCGAACCTGGCGGAGCGGTACGCGGACGGTGAGCGCCTCGGGGTGCCCCTCGCGGAGAACCCGGGCACGACGGTGATCGACTACGCGCAGCCGAACGTGGCCAAGGAGATGCACGTCGGGCATCTGCGGTCCGCGGTGATCGGTGACGCGGTGGCGCAGATCCTGGAGTTCACGGGAGAGTCCGTCGTGCGCCGGCACCACATCGGCGACTGGGGCACGCAGTTCGGCATGCTCATCCAGTACCTGATCGAGCACCCGCACGAGCTGGACCACAAGGGCGGTGCGGTCTCCGGCGAGGAGGCCATGTCGAACCTGAACCGGCTCTACAAGGCGGCGCGGAACGTCTTCGACTCCGACGAGGAGTTCAAGACGCGGGCGCGGCGCCGGGTGGTGGACCTCCAGGCGGGTGAACCCGAGACGCTGGCCATGTGGCAGAAGTTCGTGGACGAGTCGAAGATCTACTTCTACTCGGTCTTCGACAAGCTGGACATGGAGATCCGGGACCCTGACGTGGTCGGCGAGTCCGGTTACAACGACATGCTGGACGAGACGTGCCGCCTCCTGGAGGAGTCGGGTGTGGCGGTCCGTTCGGACGGCGCGCTGTGCGTGTTCTTCGACGACGTGAAGGGCCCGGACGGCAATCCGGTGCCGCTGATCGTGAAGAAGTCGGACGGCGGCTACGGATACGCGGCCACCGACCTGTCGGCGATCCGCGACCGTGTCTTCAACCTGAAGGCCGACAGCCTGATCTACGTCGTGGACGCCCGGCAGTCCCTGCACTTCAAGATGGTCTTCGAGACGGCGCGCAGGGCCGGCTGGCTCAGCGACGACGTCAAGGCCCACCAGCTTGCCTTCGGCACGGTGCTGGGCAAGGACGGCAAGCCGTTCAAGACCCGTGAGGGCGAGACGGTGCGGCTGGTCGACCTCCTGGACGAGGCGATCGACCGGGCGACGGCCGTCGTGCGGGAGAAGGCCGAGAAGGTGGGCCTGAGCGAGCCGGAGATCGAGGAGAACGGCCGGTACGTCGGCATCGGCGCCGTGAAGTACGCGGACCTGTCGACCTCCGCCGTGCGGGACTACAAGTTCGACCTGGACCAGATGGTCTCGCTGAACGGTGACACGTCCGTCTACCTCCAGTACGCGTACGCCCGTATCCGGTCGATCTTCGGCAAGGCCGGCGAGCGGGCGCCGCTGGCGCACCCGGAGCTCGAACTGGCCCCGGCGGAGCGGGCGCTCGGTCTGCACCTGGACCGGTTCGGGGAGACGCTGGACGAGGTCGCCGCCGAGTACGCCCCGCACAAGCTGGCGGCGTACCTGTACCAACTGGCCTCGCTTTACACGACGTTCTACGACCAGTGCCCGGTCATCAAGCCGGCGCCGGCCCAAGAGGTCGCGGAGAACCGCCTGTTCCTCTGCGACCTGACCGCCCGCACGCTCCACCAGGGCATGGCCCTGCTGGGCATCAGGACGCCCGAGCGCCTCTGATCACGTGCTCGTGAACGCGGCCCACGCCTCGCCGGAGGTGTGGGCCGCGTTCGTGTGTGCGCCCGGGTACCGCGCCCCGGGCGCTGTCGTACCGCGCCCCGGGCGTTGTCAGTGGCGGCCCCTAAAGTCACCGGCATGGCGACCCTTCCCAACCCGCTGCCGCGGCTGACGGCAGACCCGAGCGGGCGCACGCTCGGGCTTCAGCTCCCCGCCGGGAGACTGATCGACGCGACGAACGACGGCCCGTGGCACGAGCCTCTGCTGTGGCATGCCGAGGACCGGGCGGTTCCCGGTGGCTGGGCGGTCCTGTCCGCCGCCCGGACCGCGGGGCTGCTGCCGGTGCTGCTGGACGTGGGCGGCCCGCAGAACGGCCCGGAGGACTGGGAGTTGATGCCCGACGCGATGTCGTATCCCGGGGATCACGACGCCGAGGAGGTGCTGGCGGAGTTCTGGGAGGAGTACGCGGCGGACGCACCCGATCCGGACCAGGACTACCCCGGCAAGGCGAAGGTCGTCGAGGTCTTCGGAGAACAGCCGACCTTCGACGAGACGATCGCGCCGTACGGGCCTCTCTGGCCGGGCCAGGCCGCCGCGACCCCGCTCGAAGCGGATCCGGACTCCCGCGCCGCCGAGATCGCCGACTCGCTGGCGCAGTCCGGCTCCTGGTTGAAGCAGCCGCGGCTCGCCCTGGTCCCGGCGCGCCGCAGCGCCGACATCCCGGTGGCCATCGGCTGGCCCGGCCCTCTGAACCACGAGAACGACGTGGCGCGTCTGTGCGCCGTGCTCCGCTCGTGGGAGGACCGCTTCGGCATACGCGTGGTGGCTCTCACCTTCGACCAGTTGGTCCTCTCGGTGGCGGCCCCGCCGTCCACCGCGGCCGAGGCGGAGGCGGTCGCGGCCGAGCATTTCGCCTTCTGCCCGGACAACATCACCCAGGGCCACCAGGAGACCCTGCGCGAGTACGCCGAGCAGGAGGTGCTGAACGAACGGGTGTGGTCCTTCTGGTGGGACTGAGCCGTTCGCCCGGCCGTCGGGAAATTCCTCGGTCCGAAACGGGAACTCGAAAGCGGGCTTCGGCGGACAGCGGGTGACCCGTTCCCGTCTTCGAGGAGATCCATGAGCCTGAGAGGCGACCGATGACCGTCTCACCGAGCCTCGGAGTCCACGGTCCGCCCAGAGCCGGAGCCGGAGCCACCGCCACCGCCGGCGGTCCGGGCTCCGGTGCCGAAGCGGGCGCGGACGGCGACTCCGACGCCTCGGTGATCGAACGGTCCTGGGACGAGCCCGATGTGTTCGCCGAGCTGTTCCACCGCTACGCCGACGACATCCACCGGTACGCGGCCCGGCGGCTCGGCACCGAGGCGGCCGACGATCTGATGGCCGAGACCTTCGTGATCGCCTTTCAGCGGCGGCGCCGTTACGACCTGTCGAGGCCGCACGCGCGGCCTTGGCTGTACGGCATCGTCACGCGCCTGATCGGCGGCCACCGGCGGGCCGAGGCACGGCGGCTGCGCGCGGTGTCGCGCGTCGCCTCCGCCGCTCCCGCCGACGGCGGCGGCGAGCCGCTGGCGGAGCGGGTGGCCGCCAGGATCAGCGCCGAGAGCACGCGCGGCGCCCTGTCGGCGGCCCTGGCGAAGCTGCCCGCGCGCCACCGGGACGTGCTGCTGGTGATCGCCTGGGGAGACCTCGACTACGCGGAAGCCGCCGAGGCCCTGGGCATACCGGTGGGCACGGTGCGCTCCCGGCTGCACCGGGCCCGGAAGAAGCTGCGCGAAGCACTGGGCGGGTCGGATCCCACAGCCTTTCGAGAGGAACAGGAGGAACCCCGCCGTGGATGACCTCAGCCTTGTACGCGACCTCGGGGCCGAGCAGGCCGCACCGACCGACCGGGCGCGCGCCGTCGCCTTCGCCCGGCTGCGGACCGCCATCGGTGAGGAGACCGGCGACGGGAGCGGAGCCCTCGCGCGGCAGAGCCCGCTGTCCCGGCGGCTGGTGTTCCGCGCGGCGATCGCGGCCACCGGCACCGCCGCGGTGACCGGCTCGACCCTGCTCGCCGTCCGCGGCAAGAACGGCGGGGGGACGCAGTTGACCGCCGCCCAGGTGCTGCACAACGCCGCGGACCGGTCGCGGTCGGACGGCACCGACCTGCCGATCCCTCGTGACGACCAGTACATGTACTCCAGGGAGATCACCCACCGGACCTACGACAGGGGCGGGCGGAAGATGCGGCTCGTCGACGAGTGCTGGTTGTCGGTGGACGGCTCGAAGCCCACCCGGTACATCTACAACGGCAGGATTCAGGACGACCCACCACTGACCAAGCACCAGGCGCAGTCGATCCCCCTCCAGTACGCGAAGCTGAAGAAGTGGCCGACCGACCCGGACGAGCTCCTCAAGTCGTTCCGGGGCGGCGGGGACCCTGCGAAGGATCCGCAGGTGGACCTGGGGGCGTACTTCCAAGCGTGCATGTTCCTGCGGGGTCCCCGGGTCCTGCCTCCGGGATTGCGGGCCGCCGCGTTCGAGGCCCTCTCGAAGATGACCGCCATCAGGATCGACCATGACCGGGTGAACGCGCTCGGCCGGCACGGCATAGGGGTCTCCTACCCCAGGGCGGCGATGGGTTTCGTCTTCGACTCGAAGACCTACGCGTACCTCGGGATATTCGAGCGGGGACACTCGGACAAGAACGGGGGGTTCTCACAGGTCAGAGGTGTCGTGGTGCAAGGTGTGGTGGACAGGATCGGCCAGCGGCCGGCCGTCCGGGACGCAGCCCGGACAACACCCTCGCCCTCGGCGACCCCATCCCCGAGCGACGCGTCCACGTCCCCGACCTCCGCGTCTCCGTCTCCCGCTTCCCCGACCCCGTCGCCCGCCTCCCCGTCCCCGTCCGCGACCCCGTCTCCTGCCTCCCCGACCCCGTCCGCTACTTCCGCAACCCCGTCCCCAGCCTCCGCAAGCCCTCGGCAATCTCCTCCGGCGTCTGGGTGACGAAGCACAGGCGCAGGGTCGACGTCTCCCGAGTGCCCGCGTAGAAGGGGGCGCCGGGGACGTAGGCCACTCCCTGGTCCACCACCGGACGGAGCAGGGCCGTGGTGTCGTAGCGCTCGGGCAGGCGGGCCCAGAGGAACATGCCGCCTTCCGGGCGGGTCCAGGTGGACCCGGCCGGGAGGGCGGCGGCGATTCCCGCGAGCATGGCGTCACGCCGTTCGCGGTAGACGGCCGCGACCTGGGCCACGTGGGAGTCCAGGTCGCGGTCGGCCAGGTAGCGGGCCGCGGCGAGCTGGTTGACGGTCGGGGTGTGCAGATCGGCGGCCTGCTTGGCGACGGCGCACGCGCGCCGCAGTGCCGCGGGCGCACGCAGCCAGCCCAGCCGCATGCCGGGCGCCATCACCTTGGAGAACGAGCCGAGCAGCACCGTCCGGTCCCCGGCACCGTCGTGGGAGGCGATCCACGGGAGCCGCTCGCCCTCGAAGCGCAGTTCTCCGTACGGGTCGTCCTCGACGATCCACAGGCCGTGCGCGGCGGCGGCGCGGGCGACGGCGGCCCGCCGGTCGGCCGGTAGCGTGCGTCCGGTCGGGTTCTGGAAGGTGGGCACGGTGTAGAGCAGCTTCGGGCGCTCGCGGGCCACCAGTTCACCGAGGGCGTCGGGGTCGATGCCCTCGTCGTCACCCGGCACGGCCAGCACGCGCGCCCCCGCGAAGGCGAACGCCTGAAGTGCCGCCAGATAGCAGGGGCTTTCGACCAGGACGGTGTCCCCGGGTTCGAGCAGGGCGGTGGCGAGCAGCGACAGGGCCTGCTGCGATCCGGTGGTGACGAGGATGTCGTCCGGCCCGGTGGGCAGCCCGCGCGCGCTCGTGCGGTCGGCGAGGGCCGTCCGCAGCGACGGTTCGCCCTCGGTCGTGGAGTATTGGAGGGCCCGTTCGGGTTCCTCGGCGAGAACGTCCCGGTACGCGGCCGCGATGCCGTCCGTGTCGAACAGTTCCGGGGCGGGCAGCCCGCCCGCGAAGTTGATCACTTCGGGGCGTGCCGTGACCGCGAGGATGTCCCGTACCGGCGAACCGCCGATCGCGGTGGCTCGCGCGGCGAGCGGGGGCACGGGTGCGGTCGTGGCGGCGGGTTCGGTGACGGTCACGGTGACGGCTCCTTGTCCTTGGGCACGGCGTCCTCGGGGACGGCGCCTCGGCGACGGCGTCCTTGCGGGCGGCCCCGTCGTGCCGGGGCCGCCCCTGACCGACCCTAGACAGGTACGTGGCCTCTACACCCGCCAGTTCCGCGATGCGGACGGACCACAACTCGCCTACGGCATCTAGGGTTTGACGCCGGTGGCGACGTACACGTTGATGTCCGCGTCCGTGACGTCGTTGATGTCGAGGTAGCGGACCGTGTCGACGGCGTCGAGCGTGGCCAGGAAGGCCGGGTCGGCGGCTTCGGGGGCCGGGGCGTTGCCGTCCGGGTGCCAGTGGTGGGCGGGGACGACACCGGGCTCGTCCAGGACCAGGCCGTTCTCGGTGAAGAAGCGCTCGACCTCGGCCTTCGAGCGCAGGACGAAGGTGAACCCCCGCTCGGTGAACGTCCGTTGGACCGCGCGAATGTCCTCCGCGTTCAGGTCCTCGGTGAGGTGGCTCAGGACGAGCCGGCTGCCGGACGGCAGCGCGTCGACGAGCCCGCGCACGATGGGGTAGGCCTCCGAGTCCTCGACGAAGTGCAGGATGGCGACCAGGACCAGGGCGACGGGCTGCTCGAAGTCGAGTGTCTCGGCGGCCTGTTCGAGGATCTGCTTGGGTTCCTTGAAGTCCGCGTCGATGTAGTCCGTACGGCCCTCGGGGCCGCTGGTGAGCAGGGCGCGCGCGTGGGCGAGGACCACCGGGTCGTTGTCCACGTACACGACGCGCGCGTCCGGGGTGATCCGCTGGGCGATCTGGTGGACGTTCTCCTGGGTGGGCAGTCCGGTGCCGATGTCCAGGAACTGCCGGATGCCGCCCTCCGACGCCAGCGCGGTCACGGCGCGGCGCAGGAAGTCGCGGTTGTGCCGGACGTCGAGATAGCCGCGCGGGTTGGCGGCGAGCGCGGCGGCGGCCGCGTTCCGGTCGACGGGGTAGTTGTCCTTGCCGCCGAGGAGGACGTCGTAGACCCGGGCGGGGTGTGCCTTGGTGGTGTCGATCCTCCTTCTCAGCTCGGCGGGGTCCTGGCTGAGGGCGTCACCGGGCATGGGGCATCTCCCTGGGAGGTCGCGTCAACTGACGGCCAACAACCTAACTCCTGGAGGGACTTGATGGTGCCCTCATCACTCGGTGGCCGCCGGTACCCATTCGCTGCCGCCGAGCGGATGCTCGTACGCCGGCCGTCCCACGCTCCCGCTCGTACGGAACGGCTTGCCCTGGTCGTCGACGCGGACCGTGCCGCTCCTGGTCCCGCTGGACCAGTCGATTTCCAGGTACCAGCTCACGTCGTGCGCCCGCGCGTCGGCGAACACGTAGAAGACCTCGGGGTCCGACTCGCTGACCTTGTACGGGAAATCCCGCTGTCCGCCCTTGAGCGCGGTCGCGGGGCTCCCCGCGTCGAGGTCCACGGTGAAGGACTTCGTCTCCACGTTGCCGCCGCAGCCCACGCCCATCGCGTAGTCGTTCCAGGCGAGCGGCGCGCCCTTCTGCACCACCCGCACGTGCAGCGCCTCCAGGACGACGGTCGCCCTGCCGGTGCCCTGGACCGTCAGCGCGATCATCTGCTCACCGCTCGCGACCCCGCCGAGCGCGGTGACCCAGCCTCGGGCGTCCGACTCGTTCGGCGGCGGCGGAGGCACCTGTGGTGCGTCCCGGTTCATCAGGTAGTGCTGGCTGCACGGGCTGTCCCACTTGTACGCGTTCGCCACGACGGTCGGCGGTCCGGCCCCTTCCCCGCTCTTGCCGGCCGCGCCGCCGTCGGTCGCCCCGTGCTCGTCGACGGCCCCGGCGATCGTCGAACCGGTCGGCCGGGGGCGGGCGTCGTGCGACGGGGAGGCGGAGGCGGACCCGTGGTGCGTGCCGGGTGTCGCACCGGAGGGGCTCGCGCTCGGGGCGGACGGGGCGCCGACAGCGACGGCCTTCCCCTTCGTGTCGTCCTCACCGCCACCGGACCCGAAATGCGCGGTCAGCGCGGTGGACACGACCGCGGCCGCCACGACGGCCCCGGCTCCGGCGAGCACCACGGCCCGGCGGCTCCATCGAACCGGCCCCGAAGCGGCGGCGGCGCGCCCCGGCTTCCGCCCGATACCGGTCTCGCCCCCGGCCACGTCCCCGGGCCCGTCCTCCTGCCCGTTCCCGGACCCGTCCTCCTGCCCGTTCCAGGACTCGGAACCGGGCCTGATCTCCCGCCCGTTCGCGGACTCGGGCTCCGGTGCGGAACCCGGCACGTCCGCCGCGCTGCCGTCGGGCCCGTCGGCTGACCCGGAGGAGCCGCCCGAAGCCTCGTCCTCCCCAGCCCCGTTCGCCGCGACCCGATGCGACTCGGCCCCGTTCGCCTGTCCCCGCAGCGCGTCCGCGAGGATCCACCGGCGGTGCAGCTCCACCAGTTCCTCGGGGGTGGCCCGGCACGCGCGCGCGAGGCGCTCCACGGGCGCGTAATCCGTCGGTACGGCATCCCCGTTGACGTACCGGTGCAACGTGGACGTACTCACGTGCAGCCGTTTGGCGAGCACCCCGTAACTGAGCCCGGACCGCTGCTTCAGCTCCCCCAGTAGGCCCGCGAACTCGTTCCCCGCCACCCGTTCCTCCACCCCCTGTGTTCCGGGCCGGTGTTCCAGGGGCATTCCGTTCCCCCAGGTCAGACCCGATGCCGGCGTTCCGGCGTCCCGTATCCGCCGCTGGTTGTGGCGGCTGGGACGAATCACCGCCCAAGCTGTGGCCATCCAAGCACGCCGCCCTCCCCGACCGGCCGGGCGGCCGTTGCATCAGGCCACACACACTCACATCCACAGGGGGATCACCATGTCCGCACGCACCACCCGCACCCGACTGCTCGCCGCCACGACGGTCGCGCTCGCAGCGCTCGCCCTCTCGGCGTGCGACAACGGCAAGGGCGTACGCAGCGAGGGTCCGGGCGAGGGCTCGTCCGCCGCGTCCGGGTCCTCGTCACAGCCGACGGCGCCGACGGCCGACGGAGGGACGACGGCGAAGCCCGCGGGCACCGGCACCGGCGGCTCGGCAGGCCGTTCGGACGCGAAGGAGAGCGGCTCCGGCGGCGGTTCCACCGGGGGTTCCACGGGCGGCTCGGCCAAAAAGAACGGCACCGGCTCCAAGACCGGCTCCACCGGGCAGACCGGGACCAGGAACGTCGCCTGCAACGGCTCCACGACGAAGACCACCGCGACGGCGGTGTCCCGTCCGCTCAACCACCTGCTGCTCACGGTCACCAACACCGGCACGAGGAACTGTGACCTGACCGGCTATCCGATCGCCCGGTTCGCCGAGGCCCAGGCCGTCCCGCCGGTCGCGGAGGAAACCCACCCGCAGGCGGTCGTGACCCTCGCCCCCGGCGAGTCCGGCTACGCGGGTGTGCTGCTGTCGGCCGCCGACGGCAGCGGGGGCAACGGCTACACCGCCAAGACCCTGGAGATCGGCTTCGACAAGGGCCGCAGCGCCACTCCGGTCCTCCCCGCGAAGGGCGTCTACATCGACGACAAGCTCACGGTGACGTACTGGCAGCAGGGCCTGGACGACGCGCTCGCGTACTGAGCTGGCGCGACCCCGGCCGAGGCCCTGCGGAACCACCCCGCCCGCCCCGCGGGGAGGCTAGCGGAGGTTCCGCGCGACCTCGGTCGCCCAGTACGTGAGGATGTTCTGCGCGCCGGCGCGCTTGATGCCGGTCAGGGACTCCAGGATCGCCCGGTCGCGGTCGATCCAGCCCTTCTCCGCGGCGGCCTCGACCATCGAGTACTCGCCGGAGATCTGGTAGGCGACGACCGGCACCTCGGACGCGTCGGCGACCCGGGCCAGGATGTCGAGGTAGGGGCCGGCGGGCTTCACCATCACCATGTCGGCGCCCTCCTCCAGGTCCAGGGCCAACTCCCGCAGCGACTCCCGCGCGTTCGCCGGGTCCTGCTGGTACGTCTTGCGGTCGCCCCTCAGGGACGAGCCGACGGCCTCCCGGAACGGGCCGTAGAAGGCGGAGGCGTACTTGACGGTGTAGGCGAGGATCGCCACGTCCTCGCGGCCGATCTGGTCGAGCGCGTCACGGACGACGCCGATCTGACCGTCCATCATCCCGCTGGGGCCCACGACATGGGCGCCCGCGTCGGCCTGCACCTGGGCCATCTCGGCGTAGCGCTCCAGGGTCGCGTCGTTGTCGACGCGGCCCTGGGCGTCGAGCACACCGCAGTGCCCGTGGTCGGTGGTCTCGTCCAGGCACAGGTCGGACATCACGAGTAGGTCGTCGCCGACCTCGGCGCGCACATCGCGCAGCGCGACCTGGAGGATTCCGTCCGGGTCGGTGCCGGGCGTCCCGACCGCGTCCTTCTTCTCGTCCTCGGGAACCCCGAAGAGCATGATCCCGGAGACCCCGGCCTCCACCGCCTCCAGGGCGGCCTTCTTCAGGCTGTCCCGCGTGTGCTGCACGACTCCGGGCATCGAGCCGATCGGCACCGGCTCGCTCACGCCCTCGCGGACGAACGCGGGGAGGATGAAGTCGGCGGGGTGCAGCCGGGTCTCGGCGACCATGCGGCGCATGACGGGGGTGGTGCGCAGCCGCCGGGGACGCGTACCGGGGAAGGATCCGTACTTCGTCATGACATCTACGCTACGCCCGTCACAGAGGCACCTTTACCGACTCCGCGTCGGAGCCCGAGGGGCCTCCGCGCCGCGTCGGGCGAGAGCCGAGGGTGGTGACATCCACCGGCGCCACGGGAGCTTCCCCGGGCCGGGCGGCGCGGCAGTCGCGGCACCACGCTCCCCGGAACGGTGCTCTGAATCCTCTGTCGCAGCCTCCTTCGCAGGTCGCCATGGCGGGTGGCGGGGGCATGGGCCCGCTCGGGAGCGGCCCGCCCGCGTCGGCCGCGACAAGGGGCGGCAGCGCCGGTGGAAGCAGGTCCAGCAGGCGGTTGCGGAGGAATCCGGCCGGGTGGCGGACGTGGAGGGGGAGGCCGTCGGTGAGGGCGTGGATCACCGTCGCTCTGCCGAGACCGTTCTCGAACCAGGAGACGACCAGGGGAGCCAGCCGCCGCGCCTCCCGTCCTGACAGCGTCAACCGGACGTCGGTCCGGCGCAGCCCGGCGAGCAGGGCTTCGGCTTTGTCGCGGTGCTCGCCGCGGGGTGGTTCCGGATCGGCGGACCCGGCCTCGGTGACCGGTGCGCCGACGTGTCCGGCGTCGGGCGCCTCGACCTGCTCGGGCAGGCCGTCACAGGGCAAGCCGCCGGAGGCGGGGCGGTCCGGGGCCATGAGGTGCGGGGGCGTGAGGTGCGGGGGCGGTGCAGCCGTGATCGACAGGGCTGCCGGGGCGGGGGTCGGCTCCGACTCTCCCTCCCGTCGGGCCCGGGTGAGCGCCGGGGCGTGGAAGGCGTACGTGCGGGTGATCATCCGCCCGGAGGAGAGCCGCTCCCGTACTCGCTCGACATAGCCGCGCGCCTCCAACTCCCGCAGCGCGCAGGCGATCCGGGTCCGTCCTTCGGGGAACCGCTCGGCAAGGCTGCGGATGTCGACCCGCGCGCCCTCGGGCAGCGACAGGATGTGCACGGCGATCCCGATCGCGGTCGCGGAGAGCCCTCGGTGCTGGGCGAGGTGGTTGCCGACGATCGTGTACCGGTCGGGCTGGTACTCACGTACGTGCGTGACGCCGGAGTGGGTGGCGTTGCGCCGTACTCCCTGCTTCGGGAGCAGCGCATCGATAAGCTTGGTCACAGCCATGGGGGAAGGGTGTTGCCTTCTCTTTGGTCAGGCCCTCGCACTGGGATTGCCGTCCCGGCGGGGGCCGAAGCATGTGTGGGCATGTGGAGTTGTGGACGTTGCCTGCGGTGAGCGTGCACGCCCGGACCGCCCACGCGCCACCCGTACCGGCCCGTTTCACCCACTCGTGTGACATGAGCCGGGTTTGGTTGGTTGGTTGGTATTTCCCCCGGATTCTTTGGTCCTTTACCGCCCGCCGCCCCGGGTCTCGCGTCACCGAAGGACGCCTCACCGGGCTCCGGTTCGCGCGTCACCGGCGAGGCCCGAGATCGAGTTCCGCCCACACCGTCTTGCACGGCACCGGCCCCGACCGCGTCGAAGTGGCCGCCCTCTCGGGCGGGATCCTCGTCGCGACTCCAGGAACCCCGACGGCCCCCGCCTCAGCCTCGGCCCGGGTGCCTGGGCGGCCCTTCCGGCGTCCGCCCTGACCTGGCGTACAACGAAGAAACGCCCCGCCGTCTCCCGTGGGAGACGGCGGGGCGTTGCTCACCTGGATCAGGTGGTCCGGCGCCTGCGCGAGCCGGGGCGGCGCTCGCTCGGGCGGGTCACCGGGTCGCCGGCGTCCAGCGCGGCGGCCCGGCGGCGCAGGCCGAAGTCGGCCAGTGCCTCCGCCAGTTTGTGCACGGAGGGCTCGGGAGCCATCACGTCGACCCGCAGCCCGTGCTCCTCGGCCGTCTTGGCCGTCGCGGGGCCGATACAGGCGATCACCGTCACGTTGTGCGGCTTGCCCGCGATGCCGACCAGGTTGCGGACGGTGGAGGACGACGTGAAGAGCACGGCGTCGAAGCCGCCGCCCTTGATCGCCTCACGGGTGTCCGCCGGCGGCGGCGACGCGCGCACGGTGCGGTACGCCGTGACGTCGTCGACCTCCCAGCCCAGCTCGATGAGCCCGGCGACGAGGGTCTCCGTGGCGATGTCGGCCCGGGGCAGGAAGACACGGTCGATCGGGTCGAAGACCGGGTCGTAGGGCGGCCAGTCGTCGAGGAGGCCCGCGGCCGACTGCTCACCGCTCGGCACCAGGTCCGGCTTCACACCGAAGGCGACGAGCGCGCTCGCGGTCTGCTCGCCCACCGCGGCGACCTTGATGCCCGCGAAGGCACGCGCGTCGAGGCCGTACTCCTCGAACTTCTCCCGGACCGCCTTGACGGCGTTGACCGAGGTGAAGGCGATCCACTCGTAGCGGCCCGTGACCAGGCCCTTGACCGCGCGCTCCATCTGCTGGGGCGTGCGCGGCGGCTCGACGGCGATCGTCGGCACCTCGTAGGGCACGGCCCCGTACGACCGCAGCTGGTCGGAGAGCGAAGCCGCCTGCTCCTTCGTCCGCGGCACGAGCACCTTCCAGCCGAACAGCGGCTTGGACTCGAACCACGACAACCGGTCGCGCTGGGCGGCTGCGGAACGCTCGCCGACCACGGCTATCACCGGGCGGCCGCCGTCCGGGGACGGCAGCACCTTCGCCTGCTTCAGCGTCTGCGCGATCGTGCCGAGGGTGGCCGACCAGGTGCGCTGGCGGGTCGTCGTACCGGCGATCGTCACGGACATCGGGGTGTCGGGCTTGCGGCCGGAGGCCACCAGCTCACCCGCGGCCGCGGCCACGGAGTCGAGCGTCGCCGACACCACGACGGTGCCGTCGGAGGCGCCGACCTCGGTCCAGCAGCGGTTCGACGCGGTCCGCGCGTCGACGAACCGTACGTCCGCGCCCTGGGCGTCCCGCAGCGGTACACCCGCGTAGGCGGGCACACCGACGGCGGCCGCGATACCGGGCACGACCTCGAACGGAACACCCGCGGCGACGCAGGCGAGCATTTCCTCGGCCGCGTACGTATCAAGTCCCGGGTCCCCGGACACCGCACGCACGACCCGCTTGCCGCCCCGTGCGGCCGTCATGACAAGATTGGCGGCATCCCTCGACGCGGGGTCACCAACGGTTGTTGACGCGCTGTCAACAACCGTCAGCTGAGGCGTGCCTGTGCCCTGGTACGGAACCGGCGAAGTGTCCGGATCCGTGCTCAGAACGGCGACGCCTTGTCTGGCGTGAACGCGCACCACGTCGAGCACGTCGTGCTCGGCGACGAGGACGTCCGCGTTCGCCAGCGCCTCCACGGCGCGCAGTGTCAGCAGCCCTGGATCTCCGGGTCCGGCACCCAGGAAGGTGACGTGCCCGTGGACCGGACCGGCGGGAAGGTTGGTGGGGCTCACAGTGCTCGCTCCCCCATCAGACCGGCCGCGCCCTTGGCAAGCATCTCGGCGGCGAGTTCACGGCCGAGCGACATCGCCTGCTCGTGTGTCTCGGGCACGGGACCGGTGGTGGACAGCTGCACCAGCGTCGAGCCGTCGGTCGTACCGACGACGCCACGCAGGCGCATCTCCTTGACAATTTGCCCGTCGGCCAGAAGGTCGGCGTACGCGCCCACGGGAGCGCTGCAGCCGGCCTCAAGGGCGGCGAGCAGGGATCGCTCGGCGGTCACGGCGGCCCGGGTGTACGGGTCGTCGAGCTCGGCGAGCGCGGCGACGAGGTCCGCGTTGTCCGCGGCGCACTCGATCGCCAAAGCCCCCTGGCCGGGGGCGGGCAGGACGGTGTCGACCGGCAGGAAGTCGGTGACCTCGTCGATGCGGCCGATCCGGTTGAGTCCGGCGGCGGCGAGCACGACGGCGTCGAGCTCCCCGGCGTGGACGTACCCGATTCGGGTGTCGACATTGCCCCGGATGGCGACCGTCTCGATCGACATGCCGTGGCTGCGCGCGTACGCGTTGAGCTGGGCCATACGGCGCGACGAACCGGTGCCGACGCGCGCGCCGTCCGGAAGCTGCTCGAAGGTCAGCCCGTCTCGGGCGACGAGCACGTCACGGACGTCCTCGCGCACCGGCACGGCGGCCAGTGCGAGCTCCTCGGGCTGCGCGGTCGGCAGATCCTTGAGGGAGTGCACGGCGAAGTCGACCTCGCCGCGCACCAGTGCCTCCCGCAGCGCGGTCACGAAGACGCCCGTGCCGCCGATCTGCGCGAGGTTCTCGCGGGAAACATCGCCGTACGTCGTGATCTCAACGAGCTCGACGGGCCGTCCGGTCACCCGGCTCACGGCATCCGCCACCTGCCCGGACTGGGCCATGGCGAGTTTGCTTCGCCTGGTCCCCAGCCTCAAAGCCTGCTCACTCATGCTCGCCCTCGGTTCTTGGCGTTCTCGGTGTTGTTCTCGGCCCGCGAGACGGCGGCGACCGTCTCCGGGTCCAGGTCGAACAGGGTCCGCAGCGCGTCCGCGTACCCGGCACCGCCGGGCTCGGCGGCGAGTTGCTTGACCCGTACGGTCGGCGCGTGCAGCAGCTTGTCCACGACGCGCCGCACGGTCTGGGTGATCTCGCCGCGCTGCTTGTCGTCGAGGTCCGGCAGCCGTCCGTCCAGGCGCGTGATCTCGTTCGCGACGACGTCGGCGGCCATGGCGCGCAGCGCGACCACGGTGGGGGTGATGTGCGCGGCCCGCTGGGCGGCGCCGAACGCGGCCACCTCGTCGGAGACGATCCGGCGCACCTGGTCCACGTCGGCGGCCATCGGCGCGTCCGCGGAGGCCTCGGCGAGTGTCTCCAGGTCGACGAACCGGACGCCGAGCAGCCGGTGCGCGGCCGCGTCGATGTCACGGGGCATCGCGAGGTCGAGCAGCGCGAGCACCGGCGCGGGGCGGGGCGCCTCGGCGACGGGTTCGGGCCTGCGGCGCTCGGGGATGCGGCCGGCGGTCGCCGCGGTGGCGGCCAGCGCGGCGATGAGGTCGGCGTCGGCCTCGGCCTCCTCGCCGGGCGTACGACGGCTGTCGCGGCGCTCGACGGTTCCGGTGCCCTTGTCCACCCAGGCCGCGTGCTGCTCCAGGGTGGCCGCGTCCATGCCGGCGACGGCAGCCTCGCCCATGACGGAGAAGCCGGTGGCGCCCTGCACGGCGGACAGGTCCAGCGGGCAGGCGTCCTCGGCGGCGTGCGCGAGGTGACCGGCCGGGCCGGCCGCCGTCTCGCGCAGTGCCGCGGGCGTTCCCGTACGTCCTTCGACGGCGGCCGCGACGGTCTCTGCCGTCAGGACGAGTCCGGTGGCCCCGGTACAGGAGACAGCGATGTCGGCACGTGTCAGCTCGTCCGGCACCGAGTCCATCGGTACCGCGCGGGCCAGCACGTCCGTGTCGTCGCCGCCGGTGAGGATCTCGGCGAGCCGCTCGGCGCGGTCGGGGGTGCGGTTGGCGATCACGATCTCGCCGACGCCGGCGCGCGCGAGCGTCGCGGCGGCCAGCGAGGACATCGAGCCCGCGCCGATGACGAGGGCCTTCTTGTCCTTGGCCCAGGCCTCGACGGGCCGTCCCGCGGAGAGCTGCTCCAGACCGAAGGTGACCAGGGACTGTCCGGCCCGGTCGATCCCCGTCTCGGAGTGGGCGCGCTTGCCGACCCGCAGAGCCTGCTGGAACAGGTCGTTCAGGAGACGGCCCGCCGTGTGCAGTTCCTGCGCGGTGGCGAGCGCGTCCTTGATCTGGGCGAGGATCTGGCCCTCGCCCACGACCATGGAGTCGAGGCCGCAGGCCACCGAGAAGAGGTGGTGGACGGCCCGGTCCTCGTAGTGCACGTACAGGTGAGGGGTGAGCTCCTCCAGGCCTACGCCGCTGTGCTGGGCGAGAAGCGTGGACAGCTCGGCGACACCCGCGTGGAACTTGTCCACGTCGGCGTACAGCTCGATGCGGTTGCAGGTGGCGAGCACCGCACCCTCGGTGGCGGGCTCGGCGGCGAGGGTGTCCTGGAGCAGCTTGACCTGCGCGTCCGCGGACAGCGCGGCCCGTTCGAGGACGCTGACCGGAGCGCTGCGGTGGCTCAGCCCGACGACGAGGAGACTCATGCCGGCATCACCGCTGGAAGGTCCCCGTCGGGACCCTTGCCGTCGTTCTTGCGCTCGGCCGGGGCGGCGGCGGCCTGGGCCTCGGCCTCCTCGCCGGCCTTGCGCTGCTCGTGGAACGCGAGGATCTGCAGCTCGATCGAGAGATCGACCTTGCGCACGTCGACGCCGTCCGGGACGGTCAGGACGGTCGGCGCGAAGTTCAGGATGGAGGTGACTCCGGCGGCGACCAGGCGGTCGCAGACGGGCTGGGCGGCCCCGGCCGGGGTGGCGATGACACCGATCGAGACACCGTTCTCGTCGATGATCTTTTCCAGTTCGTCCGTGTGCTGCACCGGGATCCCGGCGACGGGCTTGCCGGCCATCGCGGGATCGGCGTCGATGAGCGCCGCCACACGGAATCCGCGCGAGGCGAACCCTCCGTAGTTGGCCAGTGCCGCGCCGAGGTTGCCGATACCGACGATCACAACCGGCCAGTCCTGGGTCAGGCCCAGTTCACGGGAGATCTGGTACACGAGATACTCGACGTCGTACCCCACGCCACGCGTTCCGTAGGAACCGAGGTAGGAGAAGTCCTTGCGAAGCTTCGCGGAGTTGACCCCCGCGGCGGCCGCGAGCTCCTCGGAGGAGACCGTGGGCACCGAGCGCTCCGACAGTGCGGTGAGGGCTCGGAGGTACAGCGGAAGCCGGGCGACAGTGGCCTCGGGAATTCCTCGGCTGCGGGTCGCCGGTCGGTGAGTTCGGCCAGTTGCCACGGTGCTCCTGCGGGTAGAGCGGGGCTGCAGGCGGTCACACGTCCCCAGACCGCCCCGTCGAATGCAGGCTATGTCTTTGTGAACGCGTGCACAAAGATGGTGTCCGATTTGCCCGGCCAACGTGACCGGGGTCACGCATGCCCGGCACGCCGGTATGCAACCGGCACGCGGACGACTCCGCTCCGCACACGAAGGGGGCAAAACCGCACACTCTCCTCAACGAATCCCGCCCCCGAGACCAATCGCCGTCGATCCTAGGCGACTTTCCGGACGCCCTGGACTGCTCAGGCAGGTCACAAGTCGGGATACATCACGGGCACCCCCGGCCCCACCGGCACGGCTCACCCCGCGAGGGCTTTGCGAAGGCGTTCCTCGTTCACACGCCAGAACGTGTGCTGCGCGCCGTCCACCAGTACGACCGGGATCTGCTCCCAGTACTGACGGTGCAGCTCCTCGTCCTCGGTGATGTCCTTCCCCTCCCAGGGGACCCCGAGATCGGCACACACCTTCTCGATCACCTCCTGTGCGTCATCACACAGATGGCACCCGGGCTTCCTGATCAGCGTGACCAGGTGATCCGCGGGCGCCTTCGTCTCCGTACGGCGGTCGCTGCGCCGGAAGATGGGACTCATACGCGCCATTCTCCCGCCCCGGACACCTCGGGGGGCACCCCCGGCTCGGCACGCGGCGGCAGGGCCTCGCGCCGGTCCGACGCGCCGCGGGTGCGATGCTTCGGAGCGCTCGTTTAACGGCATGGCCGCGGAGAGTTCACAGCACCGAATCCTGTCGACTCCGGAAGCGCCGAACAGACTGGCTATGCTCACGACATGGCCGCTCTCGGATGGCTCACTCCCCGTAGGCGCTCCGCAACCGCGCGGAGCGTGTTGGCAGGCGAGGCCTCGGCGGAGGCAGCGCGCAAGTCCTCGCAGGAACTGGAAGAACTGGCACCACCGGACGCCGTGGAGGAGCCCGACTTCCCGGTGCTCGGCGACGACCGGGCCGCCGCGTTCTTCGATCTCGACAACACCGTGATGCAAGGTGCCGCCCTCTTCCACTTCGGACGCGGGCTGTACAAGCGGAAGTTCTTCGAGACCCGCGACCTCGCGAAGTTCGCCTGGCAGCAGGCGTGGTTCAGGCTGGCCGGAGTCGAGGACCCCGAGCACATGCAGGAAGCGCGTGACTCCGCACTGTCCATCGTGAAGGGCCACCGGGTCTCCGAGCTGATGTCGATCGGCGAGGAGATCTACGACGAGTACATGGCCGAGCGGATCTGGCCCGGGACCCGGGCGCTCGCCCAGGCGCACCTGGACGCCGGACAGAAGGTGTGGCTCGTCACGGCGGCGCCGGTGGAGATCGCCACGGTGATCGCACGGCGGCTCGGGCTCACGGGCGCGCTGGGGACCGTCGCGGAATCGGTGGACGGGATCTACACCGGCAAACTGGTCGGCGAGCCCCTGCACGGGCCGGCGAAGGCGGAGGCCGTGCGGGCCCTGGCGTCCGCGGAGGACCTGGACCTGTCGCGCTGTGCCGCGTACAGCGACTCGCACAACGACATTCCGATGCTCTCGCTCGTGGGGCATCCGTACGCGATCAACCCGGACTCGAAACTGCGGAAGCACGCGCGGGACTTCGACTGGCGGCTGCGGGACTATCGCACCGCGCGCAAGGCCGCGAAGGTCGGGATTCCCGCCGCGGCCGGGGTCGGGGCGGTGGCCGGCGGCACGGCGGCCGCGATCGCGCTGCACCGTCGCCGGCGGTAGCTCGCCGCCGCCTCTGGCTCTGGCGTTCGCGGTTCCGGTCGGTGGGTGGGTCGGGGCCGTGCCGGTGCATCAGCCCGTCGCCGTTGGGTGAGGCGTGGGCGTCGGTGGCGACGGGCATCGAGGGAC
>NZ_JBHYXD010000106.1:27754-30522 GCF_042751995.1 Streptomyces sp. NPDC059371
GCCCCCCCGGGCGCGGGCGGCCCCGCCCCCCCCCCCCCGGGTACGGGACGGGTAGGGGCGGAGGGGGCGAAAACCTGTCCGGACCTGGGGCGGGGCCTCGGCCGCGAGGGCAATCACATCGTCCTACCCACGTCTTGGGCGGCTCAGTCACGCTCTCCGCAGGCGGGCACAACACGCCCTGTACTCAGGCGGAACACGAACCGATGCGATCAACAAACGGTCACCGACCGGTACTTGAACAGGCACCGATCCGTGCCAAAAGCGTCGTAATCGATGATTTTAGCAACTGGGTGTAGTGCTGCCTGTACGAAGCGTTATTCTCCTCAGACGCAAACCGGTACCCCTCCGTCGTCACGACGGGTGAAAGGTCCCGCACTGCACGTGATGGAAGCTCTGCCTCTGGGAGTCCCGTGTACTCACACGTCGGGGTTGACGCCTCGGGCCTGGCTACGCTGCGCGCAACGGTCCTGGACCGTTTGCGCGGCTTCGTCCCCACCGCGTACGCCGTCCCCGCCTTCGCCCTCCCCGCACCCGTCGGGCCTTGCTATGCCCTGGCCGACGGCAACGCGGCGGTCGGCAGGCGGGGCCGCTCAGGCTCGGCCACCACCGCACGCCGTCCGGCCGCGGACAGTGACAGCGCCCGGATGATGGATCTCGTGGAGCGCGCCCAGGCCGGCGAGGCCGACGCCTTCGGACGGCTCTACGACCAGTACAGCGACACCGTGTACCGCTACATCTACTACCGGGTCGGCAGCAAGGCGACCGCCGAGGACCTCACGAGTGAGACCTTTCTGCGGGCGCTGCGCCGGATCGGCACCTTCACCTGGCAGGGCCGCGACTTCGGCGCCTGGCTCGTGACCATCGCCCGGAACCTGGTGGCCGACCATTTCAAGTCCAGCCGCTTCCGGCTGGAAGTGACCACCGGCGAGATGCTCGACGCCAACGAGGTCGAGCGCTCCCCCGAGGACTCCGTCCTGGAGTCGCTTTCCAACGCCGCGCTCCTTGACGCCGTGCGCCGGCTCAACCCTCAGCAGCAGGAGTGCGTGACGCTCCGCTTCCTCCAGGGGCTCTCGGTCGCCGAGACCGCCCGGGTGATGGGCAAGAACGAGGGTGCCATCAAGACCCTGCAGTACCGGGCCGTCCGCACGCTGGCCCGGCTCCTGCCCGACGACGTGCGCTGAGCCCGCTTTCGATCACAGGGGCCCCGCGCACGCTCAGCGACGCCCAACTCACCTTCCGTAAAAGTCTGTTGACTTCGCGGTCCGTGCGTCCGCCGTCCGTAACCGAAGTGCCGTGACACTCGTTGTGCGGGATACAGGCTCCCTGTGGTCACGCCTTGGCCAGCACCGATCACCCGATCGTGTGCAGACGACCAGGGAGTGCAACCCTCAGGACCCCCTGGGGAGTCGACCGTCATGACGAGAGGAGGTGCCGCCAGTGATCGCGAACGTATCGGCACACCGGCGGGCGAACGCCTTCGCCCAGGCCCTGGAGGAGATCGACCAGGGCACGGCGGCCGAGCAGCCAGATGGGTCGGCACCGTCCCGGGCTGCTGCGGAACAGACCGAGCAAGGGCTGCTGTTGGCCCTCGCCACCGGTCTCGGCGAGCTGCCCGAACCGGAGCTGGACCCCGAGGTCAAGATCGTGCAGCGAGCCCAGCTCGTCGCCGCGATGGAGGCCATGCTGCGGGAGGGCACGGCCGCCGGAGGCGAGGGTCCGGACCGCGCTCTGCCCGGGCAGCGGTCCCATCGGGCCAAGGGCGCGCACCGGGCGACCGGACTGGGGAAGCTCCGACCCCGGTCCCGGCTGTCCAAGGGGCTGGCCGCGGGCGGGCTCACCGTCGGTGTGGCCGCCGGAGCCTTCGGCGGTGTGGCCGCCGCGAGCTCCGACGCCCTGCCCGGTGACTCGCTCTACGGGCTCAAACGCGGCATGGAGGACATCAAGCTGGGGCTGGCCGACGGCGACAGCGACCGGGGCGAGCTCTACCTCGACCAGGCCTCGAACCGCCTGAGCGAAGCCCGCCGACTGATGGAGCGGGGCCGCTCGGGACACCTCGACCACGAGTCCCTGGGCGAGATCCGCCGAGCTCTGTCCGGCATGCAGCACGACGCCTCCGAGGGCCACCGACTGCTGCACGAGGCGTACGAACGGGACGGCTCGCTGGGCCCCATCCAGGCCCTCTCCGCGTTCTCCCAGTCCCACCGCGAGGCCTGGGGCGCCCTGCGCGACCGGCTGCCCGTGCAGCTCGGTGACGTCAGTGACCAGGTCTCGTCGGTCTTCGAAGCCATAGACGAAGAGGTCGACCCGCTGCGCTCGCTGCTGCCCAGGACGCCCGCCCCCGAGGGCACCGGCCGTCACCGGGGCAAGAGCGAGGAGTCCACCCGCTCGCCGGGCACGGACACTCCGGCGCCCAGCGCCAGCAGCGGCTCCACGGGCGAAAGCCACAGCAGCGGCAAGCCCAAGCCGTCCAGTTCCGGCAGCAGCAGCGAGGGCCTGCTCGGCGGCGGCACCGGCGGTCTGCTCGACCCGCCGCAGGACGACACCAGCTCCACCCCGTCGTCCAGCGCCGGCGGCAAGGGCAGTGCGACGAGCGAACCCGACGTCACCCTGCCGCCCCTGCTCCCCGGTCTCCTGCCGGGCCTCGGCATCGACACGCAGGACAGCGACTGACCGGACCACCGCGGTTGCGGGGGTGGGGGGGGCGCCCCGGGGGGGGGGCGCCGCCCCCCAGAGCGACGCGAAAAAAAAAAAATAAAACATAAAATGAT
>NZ_JBHYXD010000107.1:0-5919 GCF_042751995.1 Streptomyces sp. NPDC059371
CGCGCGCGCGGCGTGCGCGCCGGGCGCGCCCGCCGGCCGGCCGGCGCCCCCGCCCCCCCCCCGCGCGGGGAGCCCTCTTTTTCCTTGACAGCGGCTTCACCCCGGTCCGGTCACACTGGGCCGAACGGGGACGTACGGCCGGGAGGAACGGGGATGACGACCGAGGAACCGGGAAGGGAACCGGCGGGGGAGCCGTGGGACGACCTCGTGCTCGACGAGGACTTCGTACGGTCCGCCGAGACGACCGAACCGTCGGCCCGCGCGCGTATGCTCGCCGCCCGCTGGCGCGAGTCGGGCCCCGATCCGCAGCCCTGGCGCTCCGACGAGCCGCCCGCCGGCTGGTTCTTCAGCAAGGGGCGCCGGCGCAGATGGCGCCGCAAGTGAGCCACCGGGAACGCGCCCTTTAATCAGTGGCGCCCAAGTCGGCGTACGGGCACAGTGGTTGCTGTCCACGCCGCCGCGTCGAGCCGGCGCCACACGCTGGGAGAGGAGCGCGACGATGTTCATCAGGAGCAGTTCGTCGAGTTCCCGACAGGGCAGCCCGCGGCAGGTTCCGGAGTAGTCACTACCTCCGTCGAACCCGCTCCGCAGGGGGAGTTGCCCGGGGCGGCCGCTTCGAGCGCGCGTCACGCGCGGGCCGCCCACCCGGAGGATTGGCCGAGTGGAAAGGCACCGGCTTGCTAAGCCGTGGTCGGGGGTGAAGCCCCGCGCGCGTTCGATCCGCGCATCCTCCGCACAACCGAGAAGCACCAGGAAGCACGGGGCACCACCGCGTCGGCGGTCGTGCCCCGGTGTCCGGCCGACGCTACGGACGCGTCAGCAACCGCTCCAGGACGACGGCGATCCCGTCCTCCTCGTTCGAGGACGTCACCTCGTCCGCGATCGCCTTGAGATCGTCGTGGGCGTTGGCCATGGCCACCCCGCGGGCCGCCCAGGCGAACATCGGGAGGTCGTTCGGCATGTCGCCGAAGGCGATGGTGTCCGCGGCCTTGATGCCCAGGCGCCGGGCCGCCAGGGACAGCCCCGTCGCCTTCGAGAGGCCGAGCGGAAGCAGCTCCACCACGCCCGGGCCCGCCATCGTGACACCGACGAGTCCGCCCGCGACCTTCACGGCAACGGCCGCGAGCTCGTCGTCGGAAAGCGCCGGATGCTGGACGTACACCTTGTTCAGAGGCGCCGACCACAGGTCCGCCGCGTCCTTGATCGGGACGACCGGCAGCGCGCCCTCCAGCCTGCGGTAGCCGGGGCCGACCAGCACCTCGCCGTCCAGCCCGTCGCGGCTCGCGGCCAGCAGCAGGGGGCCGACCTCCGCCTCGATCTTGGCGAGCGCGAGACCGGCGAGCTGCCGGTCCAGCGTCACGGACGTGAGCAGGCGGTGTTCTCCCGCGTGGTAGACCTGCGCGCCCTGACCGCAGACCGCGAGACCCTCGTAGCCGAGCGCGTCGAGGATGTGCCGCGTCCAGGGCACCGCTCGTCCGGTGACCACGATGTGGGCGGCGCCCCGCTCGGTCACCGCGGCGAGCGCGTCACGCGTGCGCGGCGAGACCGTCTCGTCGGAACGCAGCAGCGTCCCGTCGAGATCGGTCGCGACGAGCTTGTACGGGAACGCCCCGGGCCCGGTGGCCCCGGACGCTCCCGTCGAACCGGTGGTGCTGGTCACTTGGAGATCGGCTCCAGAACCTCACGGCCGCCCAGGTACGGACGCAGCAGCTCGGGCACGCGCACCGAACCGTCGGCGAGCTGGTGGTTCTCCAGGATCGCCACGATGGTGCGCGGGACGGCACACAGCGTGCCGTTCAGCGTGGAGAGCGGCTGGACCTTCTTGCCGTCGCGCATACGGACCGACAGACGGCGGGCCTGGAAACCGTCGCAGTTCGAGGCCGAGGTCAGCTCGCGGTACTTGCCCTGGGTCGGGATCCACGCCTCGCAGTCGAACTTGCGGGAGGCCGAGGCCCCCAGGTCGCCGCTGGCCACGTCGATCACCTGGAAGGGCAGTTCGAGGCCGGTCAGCCACTGCTTCTCCCACTCGAGGAGCCGCTGGTGCTCGTTCTCGGCGTCCTCGGGAGCCACGTACGAGAACATCTCGACCTTGTCGAACTGGTGCACGCGGAAGATGCCGCGGGTGTCCTTGCCGTACGTGCCGGCCTCGCGGCGGAAGCACGGCGAGAAACCGGCGTAGCGCATCGGCAGCTTGTCGGCGTCGAGGATCTCGTCCATGTGGTACGCGGCGAGCGGGACCTCGGAGGTGCCGACCAGGTAGTAGTCGTCCTTCTCCAGGTGGTACACGTTCTCGGAGGCCTGGCCGAGAAAGCCGGTGCCCTCCATGGCGCGCGGGCGGACCAGGGCCGGGGTCAGCATCGGCGTGAAGCCGGCCTCGGTGGCCTGGGCGATCGCCGCGTTGACGAGGGCGAGCTCCAGGAGCGCGCCGACACCAGTCAGGTAGTAGAAGCGGGAGCCGGACACCTTGGCGCCGCGCTCGACGTCGATGGCGCCGAGTGCCTCGCCGAGTTCCAGGTGGTCCTTGGGCTCGAAGCCCTCGGCGGCGAAGTCGCGGATGGTCCCGTGCGTCTCCAGGACGACGAAGTCCTCCTCGCCGCCGACCGGGACGTCCGGATGTACCAGGTTGCCGAGCCGGAGGAGGAGCCGCTTGGTCTCCTCGTCCGCCTCGTTCTGTTCGGCCTCGGCGGCCTTGACGTCGGTCTTGAGCTGCTCGGCCTTCTTCAGCAGCTCGGCGCGCTCGTCCGGGGTGGCCTTGGGGATCAGCTTGCCGAGCGACTTCTGCTCGGAACGCAGCTCGTCGAAGCGGACGCCGGACGACCTGCGCCGCTCGTCGGCGGAGAGGAGGGAGTCGACGAGCGCGACATCCTCTCCACGGGCGCGCTGGGAGGCGCGAACACGGTCGGGGTCCTCACGGAGCAGGCGAAGGTCAATCACCCCTCAAGGCTACCGGTGCGGATCTCCGGCCAACGACCCGATATTCCAGAGCGTGACGGCTGTCACGGTATGAGTGAAATGCCGGATCGAATCCCTTGATCACCGAACGACGTCAAGGAAAAGGGGCCTACTCCCTGAAACGGGGCAGACGGCGCTTCACCGGTTGACTGGATTTCCTTGCGGTGAGCGGGACTTGCTGTGTGGGTTGTCCACAGGGGTAGGCCCGTGATGGGAGTTATCCACAGGGTGTGTGGATGATCTGTGGATGTCGGAATTGATCATTCCGATACCCCTTCGGTGGCCGTGGAATTCCCGGTTCAAACCCTCCGTACAGCCACTTTCGGGTGTAAATGATTCGCCCTATCGGGTTGATCAATGGAAAAGGGTAGACGAAGAGGGACGTATGGGGGTGTGGACGGACTTGGGTCGAGTAGCCGATTTGTCGACCATGTAGTGCTTCGTTGTCGACTTGTCCCCAGGTCGAGAAGCATGCCTGTGGATAACTCTGTGGATGACGAGAATCGGCAGGCGGGACCTGGGGGAAACGCTCGGACGGGCGTGGACCCGCCGCTCAGAACCGGCCGTCGGCGCAGCGCGCCAGCCAGTCCGAGGCCGAGGAGAACTCGTTGTCCGACGTCCCCGGCCGCAGCGGACGTACGTCCTCCAGGGCGACGCCGGCGCGCGGATAGGAACCGAGGAAGCGCACCTGGGGACAAATCCGCTTGAGGCCCATCAATGCCTCGCCCACCCGGCGGTCGGTGATATGTCCCTCGGCGTCCACCGAGAAGCAGTAATTGCCGATGCCCTGGCCGGTCGGGCGGGATTCGATCCGCATCAGGTTGACGCCGCGCACGGCGAATTCCTGGAGCAGTTCGAGCAGCGCTCCGGGGTGGTCGTCGCCGAGCCAGATGACCACGGACGTCTTGTCGGCGCCGGTCGGCGCGGCGGGCCTGGCCGGGCGGCCGACCAGCACGAAGCGGGTCTCGGCGTTCGCCGCGTCGTGGATCTCGGTCACCAGCGGTTCGAGGCCGTACGTGGCCGCGGCGAACTCGCCCGCGAAGGCCGCGTCGAACCGGCCCTCCTGGACCAGCCGGGCGCCGTCCGCGTTCGAGGCCGCCGACTCCCAGACGGCCTCCGGCAGATGCGCGGCCAGCCAGTTGCGCACCTGCGGCTGGGCGACCGGGTGTCCGGTGACGGTCTTGACGTCCTTCAGCGTCGTGCCGGGCCTGACCAGCAGGGCGAAGGCGATCGGCAGCACGACCTCGCGGTAGATCATCAGCGGGTCGCCCTTGGCGAGCTCGTCCAGGGTGGCGGTGACCCCGCCCTCGACGGAGTTCTCGATCGGGACCAGCGCGCCCGAGGCCTGGCCGCCGCGTACCGCGTCGAGCGCGGCCGGGACGGACACCATGGGGACCAGCTCCCGCGTCGCGGCCTCGGGAAGCGTGCGAAGGGCGGCCTCGGTGAACGTACCCTCGGGGCCGAGATAGGTGTAGCGCGTCGCCGACATACCGTCACCCTAATGGGCCTCGCGCGACGCGTCCGACGCCCGCGGTCGCCCGGAAGCGGGCCCGGTACGGAGACCGGTACCGCGGTACGGAGCACGGTACGGAGCCCCCGCACCGAGTCCGGGTGGATCCCGGCACCGATCCCGGCACCGCCCGGGTACCGCCCCGGTACCGACTCCGGTACAGGACACCGCGGAGGTGCAGAGGGCAGTGCCCGCGTCATCCCTCCAGCAGGCGCTGCCCCACGTACTCGCCTTCCGCCGCGCCGCCCGGCACCGCGAAGAGGCCGCTCGACTCGTGGCGGATGTACGTCGAGAGCGCGTCGCCCCGGTCGAGTTTGCGCTGGACGGGGACGAACCCGCGCACCGGATCGGCCTGCCAGCACACGAAGAGCAGACCGGCGTCGGGCGTCCCGTCGGCGTCGATGCCGTCATGGAAGGAGAACGGGCGGCGCAGCATCGCGGCGCCGCCGTTCTGGTCGGGCCGGGTGATGCGGGCGTGCGCGTCGACCGGCACGACCAGGTTGCCGCCGGCGTCGGTCCTGTCCAGGTCCATCGCGGTGGTCTCGGTGCCGCCGCTCAGCGGCGCGCCGGTGGACTTCTTCCGCCCGATGACGTCCTCCTGGGCCTTGCCCGAGAGCTTCTCCCAGTCGTCGAGCAGCATGCGGATACGGCGGACGACGGCGTAGGAGCCGTTCGCCATCCACTCCGGGGTGCCGGAGGCGGGGACGAAGACGCGTCCGTCGAAGTCGGGCTCGGCGGGCTTCGGGTTGCGGGTGCCGTCGATCTGGCCCATCAGGTTGCGGGCCGTCATCGGTTCGGTGGTGGCGCCCGGGGAGCGGTTGAAGCCGTTCATCTGCCAGCGCACCCGCGCCGCGGCGCCCGCGTCCTTCTGTATCGAGCGCAGGGCGTGGAAGGCGACGAGGGCGTCGTTCGCCCCGATCTGCACCCACAGGTCGCCGTCGCTGCGCGCCTTGTCGAGGTGGTCCGAGGAGAAGTCGGGCAGGGGGTCCAGCGCGACCGGGCGCTGCTTCTCCAGGCCCGTACGGGCGAAGAAGCTGTGGCCGAAGCCGAAGGTGATGGTGAGCGAGGACGGGCCGGCGTCCCGCGCGATGCCGGTGTCCTCGTGGGCCGCGGCCTCGCCCGCCATGAGCCGCTGAGCCGTCACCGACCAGCGGCGCAGCAGGGCGGCGGCCTCCCTGCGGCCCGCGCCGGCCGTCAGGTCGAAGGCGACGAGGTGGCCGCGTGCCTGGAGAGCGGTGGTGATGCCCGGCTGATGTTTCCCGTGAAACATTGCCATGTCCGCGCCGACAGAGGTCAACGGGACGGTTTTCGCGGGGGAGGGCGCCGCCGCGTATCCCACGGCCGCGCCCGCCGCTCCGAGGGTGAGACCGGTGGCGCCGGCGGTGCCGAGCAGCCGGCGCCGTGACATGACCCCCACGCTCCTGCTCCGCATCGCGCAGCTCGGAGCCGCGCTCGGC
>NZ_JBHYXD010000107.1:5929-30428 GCF_042751995.1 Streptomyces sp. NPDC059371
CCCCCCCCCCCCCGCGGGGGGGCGCGGGGGGGCCCGCCCCCGGGGCGCGGTGCCATCCCCCCGGGGGGGGGGTCGCCCGGCGACGCGGTGCCGGGCGACGCCTCGGAGGACGGGGCCGTTCGGGTGGAGCGGGCGGAGGTCCCGGGGGTGGACTGGTCAGCCATGGTCAGGTTCAGCCGATCTGCGCGTTCTTGTTCACGGTGGCCTGGTCGATGTCGGAGGTGCGCACGGTCACCGCGATCTTCCAGTCGCCCGCCAGGGGGATCTGCACGGCGCTCGCCGCCCAGTGCCCCGTGGCGACCCGGTCGGGGGTCACGGGCAGCGGGCCGATGTCCTTGGCCGTGAGGGTGAAGGCGACCTTCACCTCGGGGACGTCGAAGGCCTTGCCGTTCGGCCGGAGCACGAAGACGTGCATCTGGTTGCCGCCGACGCGGGCAGGGTCGAAGGTGACCTCCACCGTGCCCTTGCCGTCCTCGCCGCCCGTGTCGAACGGCATCTTCAGGGACAGCGGTCCGGAGCGCTGCGAGGCGGACGCGGTGGCCTGGCGGGCCGCCTCCGCCGTGCGTCCGGGCTCGGTGGCCGTCAGCGCGGTCGTGACCGCGAGCAGGACGACCGCGACCCCGGCCTCGGCGAGCACCGAGCGCCGCAGACCCGAGCGCTGCGGGTCGGCGTCGCGGACCCGCTTGTCGCGCGTGGAGTCCACGGCGGCCCGCTGCCGGGCGAGCTGGGCGACGCGCCGGGAGTCCGTCCCGGCGGGGACGGTGGCGGGCGTCCTCAGCTCGGTGCGCTGCTCCACGACGACGGCGGCGGCTTCGGGAGCGGTGGCCTCGGCGAGCTGGGCCGTCCAGCGCCGCGAGATCCACGCGATGCCCACGAGAACGGCCACCAGGCCGACCTTGACGAGCAGCAGTTGTCCGTACGACGTGTCGGTGAGCGCCGACCAGGAGCCGAGCTGTCGCCACGACTGGTAGATCCCGGTGGCGACCAGGACGACGACGGCACCGAACGCGAGGCGGGAGAACCGGCGGACGGCCGCGGCCTCGACGGGTGCCTGTGCGGGAGCCCGGAACAGGGCCACCACGAGCGTCGCCAGACCGCCGAGCCAGGCGGCGACGGCCAGCAGGTGCAGGACGTCGACGGGCATCGCGACGCCCGGCTGGACGCCGGTCGAGGCGTGCTCGGCCATGGCCCAGGTCGCGGCGAGGCCGGCGGCGACGACCGTGCCGCCGACGGCGAGCCCGAAGGTGAGGTCGTTCTTCTCCGCGGCCAGGTGCTCGGCCTCGGCGGCCGGGTCCCCGGCGTCCGCGGCACCGGCGGCCTCGGTGGCACCGGCGTCCTCGGTGGCGTCCGCGGCACCGGCGTCCGTTCCCTCGGCCGGTTCCGTCTCACCGCTGTGCTCGCCGGCCGCGCGCTCGTCCTCGTCGCGTCGGGCGTAGGCGCCGAACAGCACCGCGATGAACAGCGCCGCGGCCGCGAGCAGGAGGAGCCTCGACACCAGCGCGGCGCCCGACTTGGTCTGCAGCACCTCGCCGAGCAGGTTCAGGTCGAAGATGTCGCCGGCCTTGCCGGAGCCGACGTAGGAGCCGCGCAGGAGCAGCAGGGCGAGGGTGGAGGCGGTGAGCGTGAGCCATCCGCCGACCACGAGCCGCTGTACCGGCCGGACGCCCGACCCGCGCTGCCAGCAGGCCAGTACGAAGGTGGCGCCGCCGACGAGCAGGATGAAACCGGCGTACGACAGGTAGCGCGCGGTTCCGTAGAGGAAGCCCACGAGGCCGCCGCCCACCGGCTGGCCGGACAGCGCGACGGAGGTCTGCGAGGGGGCGCCGACGGAGAAGGTGAAGGCGCCCGAGACGGGGTGGCTGTCCGCCGACACCACTTGGTAGGTGACGGTGTACGTGCCGTCGGGCAGGCCCGGCCGGATCTTCAGGCCGTAGGTGTCGCCGCCCAGGTCGCTCGCGCCGCCGGTGTCGACCCGCTTGCCCTTGGGGTCGAGCACCTGGAGCGAGCCGTCGTTCAGCGAGACCTGTTCGGAGAAGGTGAGCGAGACCTGGGCGGGTGCCTCGTCGACCACCGATCCCTGCGTCGGATTGCTTCCGGTCAGCGCGGCGTGCGCGGAGGCGGGCGCGGCGCCCGCCAGGAGCGCTCCGGTGACGGCGAGGAACAGCAGCAGGAGGGTCCTGAGGCGGGGGGCGATGGTCGGTGTCACGGTGATGCCTCCCTCAGCGTCCGGTCTTCGGGTTGTAGGTCGCGGGCTTCACCGGCATGGAGATCCTGACCGTGCCGGACTTGGCGAAGTGCAGTTCCACGGACACCTTCTCGCCCTGTCCGGGCTTGTGGGTGAGCTTTGCGAACATGAGGTGATTGCCGCCGCTGGCGAGGTCCAGGGTGCCTTCGGCGGGTATGGCGAACGACTTCTTCTCCTCCATCGCGCCGTCCACGGTCGCGTGCATCGTCACGTCGTCCGAGAGGTCGCTGGTGACCGAGGTGAGGGTGTCGGCGCCACCGGAGTTGGTGACGGTGAAGAAGCCCGCCGCCATGGTGTCCATGCTCGGGGCGGGCATGTAGGCGCCGGTGACCTTGAGTTCGGGAGCGGCGGAGGACGACGGGGAGCCGTCCGAGCCGCAGCCCGTCAGTGTCCCGGCGGCCAGGACGAGGGAGCAGACGGCGAGGAGTCCCGCGCGGCGGCCCGTACGGCGGCTCACGGGTTCTTCCCCTCGGCGATCTCGGGCAGGTCCTTGGTGTAGTCGTCGACGGTGGCGCCCTCGCCGTACAGCACATAGCCCGCGTCGGTCTTCGGCGAGAAGGCGATGACCTGGGTGCCGTGCACCGAGACGGTCTTGCCGTTCTTGTCCTTGCTCGTCGGCTCGATGGTGATGCCGAGGCGGCGGGCACCGGCCTGGATCGCGGCGAAGTCGCCGGTGAGGCCGATGAAGTCGGGGTCGATGCCCTTGAGCCAGGTGCCGAGCGCGGCGGGTGTGTCGCGGGCCGGGTCGGTGGTGACGAAAACGACGCGCAGCTTGTCCTGTTCGGCCTTCGGGAGCTGCTTCCTGGCGACGGCGAGGTTGTTCATCGTCAGAGGGCAGACGTCGGGGCAGTGGGTGTAGCCGAAGTAGATCAGCGTGGGCCGGCCCTTGGTCTCCGCGCGCAGGTCGTACTTCTTGCCGGCCGTGTCGGTGAGCACGAGGTCCGGCTTCTCGAACGGGTTGTCGAGGACCGTCGCGGCCTTGGTGGCGCCGGCCTCGGCGGACACGGCGGCGACCGGCTCGTTGCCGGCGCCATCACTGCCGCAGGCGGAGAGGGTCAGAGCGGCGGCGGCGAACAGGGCGGCCGCCGCGTACGTCTTCTTGCGCATAGAAAAATGTCCCAGATGTGAGCGCTCCGGTGGGCACCGGGGGTCGGACGGGGCCGAAGCCGGGCCGAACGGGGCCGAAGGGCCGGGCCGGACGCGGCCGGCGGCCGGTCCGGAGAGCCGCGTCCGCGGCCCTCCGGTGCCCACCAGGAGCGTGTGTGTCTCAGTGCCTCAGATGCGTGCGGGCACCTCAGGCGTTGGTACGCCGCCGGCCGGCCAGAACGCCGTACGCCACGCCCGCCAGGCCGACGAGGATGCCCACGACGCCGAGTACGCGCGCGGTGGTGTCGCTGCTGTCACCGGCGGAGGCGGCCTCGTCGGTGTGCTCGGCGGTCTCCTCCGTGTGGGAGGCGTCCTCGGCGGCGGCACCCCCGTGGTGTCCCCCCTCGGTCGCGGCGCTGAGCGCGAGGGCCGGGGCCGGGTGCTCGGGCTCCTCCGCACCCTTCTTCTGCGGCTCGATCCAGCGCACGACCTCCTTGTCGGAGTACGTCTGGACGGCCTTGAAGACGAGCTCGTCGGTGTCCTCGGGCAGCGCGCCGATGGAGAGCGGGAACTTCTGGAAGAAGCCCGGCTCGATGCCCTTGCCGTCGGCGGTCCAGGTGACCTTGGTGACGGCCTCGCTGATCTTCTCGCCGTGCGCGGTGACCGGCTTGTCCAGCTTGGACTTGGTGACCTTCACGGTCCAGCCGTCGAGGGGCTGGGGCATGACCGAGGCCAGCGGGTGGTCGGCCGGGAGGTTCACCTCGACCTGGGTGGTCGAGGCGTTGTCGCGCTCGTTGGGCACCTTGAAGTTCACGACGGTGTAGCCGCCCTTGGCGGCCACGCCCTCGGGCTGCACGCTGACATGCGCGAACGCGGGGGCGGACAGGGCGAGAACGGCCGTGGCGGCGACGGTGCCGGCGGCGGCGAGACGAGAAGCCTTCATGTGAGGAGACACTCCACTTTCAGTCCGGTGACGAAGGGGACGCGCGTGCGCCTCGGTGTCCCGTGGAAGGGGCGGAAGGATGCCCGGGGGAGACCCGGCGGGCACGCGCGCGTGCGGCACGACCGCGTCCCCTTCGAGAACGTCCGTGAAGTCCCGTCGGGGCGGTGGAGTCGAGGACTCCGGGGGCCCGGGGAATTCCGTGGGTCTCCGTGAAGTGGCGCGTCGTGTCAGGCGACGAGGTCGAACGCGGAGGCGGGCGGCCCGCGCCGGACGACGGTGTGCTGAAGCGCGGTCGTCCGTGGAGTGAGGGGCGCGAGCGGCGCGGTACACGGCGTGCGCGCGATCTCGGGCGTCCCGGGAAGTCCCGTACGCAGGGCGCGTACGAGGGTGAGGGCGGCGCGCAGGGAACGTACGAGCGCCGCTTCCGTGACTCCCTGGGCCGACAGGCGCATGAGCCGCAGGAGGGCCAGGTCGCCGTGGCGCAGCACCCATCCGGCGGCGAGGGCCGCGAGCACGTGGCCGAGCAGCATCGGCAGGGAGGGCAGCACCGGCATCGAGGTGCCCGCGGCGGTGGGCAGGGCGTCCGCGGCATGACTCATGGACGACGTCATGCCCGTCATCCCGGTCGTGCCCGCGTCGATCCGCGCGTCGGCGAGGATCTTCATGGCCTGCGCGGGACTGATCGCCGCCGCGGCCGTCCCGCACACCAGGCGGGCGGCCCGCTCGACGAGTGTGGCGTCGGACATCGGCATCCCCGGCGCCATCGCGCCCATGGACGACCCGCCGGCCGCCGTGCCGCTCCCCGGTCCCAGGCCGAAGAGGGAGTGCAGCACCGTCTGGCCGAGCGCGAGGAGCGCCACGATGCCCGGCAGGGTGCGTTCCCGGCCCGCCAGCGCCCCGGCGACCGCGAAGACCGTGAGGAAGCCGGCGCCCAGGGTCCACAGGGGGACGGTGGCACAGGAGGCGATTCCGTGACCGGCCGCGGCCAGCACAACGCAGACCGCGGCGAACACCGCGGCCCTCAGGGTCCGGAGGCCTGCTCCGGAACGCGCCGAACGCTGGTGGGGGGCAGTCATGGCGCGCTCATCATCGCACTGGGCCGCGACGCCCCGTGCGGCAGGTCCGATTGACGGCATGTGACCGGTCCGTCCTCCGTGCGGCGGACGGCCGAAGGGCCACTGTCCGGCCGAAGATCACGCGTGCATACACCGTCGACTCATGTGAGCGCGTCGGCCGTATGGGCGGCATCACGTCGCGTATGCGATTGCGCACGGGTGGTTGCGGCAATACGTAACGGTATGTCGAGCCGCGGCCGGGAGGCTGGAGCATGAGCATCTGGTGGTCACTCCATTTGCGGCGCGAGGCTGCGAGTGTTCCGCTCGCCAGACGCCTGTTGCTCGGCACGATGGAGAGCGCGGGCGTGGACCCGGACATCTCGTACGACCTCTCCGTCGCTCTCACCGAGGCCTGCGCCAACGCCGTCGAGCACGGCGGGGACGACGGCCGGGGCTCCTCCTGCGGGGCGTACCGCGTGACGGCCTATCTCGACGGTGACCAGTGCCGTATCGAAGTCGCCGACTTCGGCCCCGGTTTTCCGGCCGGGAACGCCCGCGCCGTACTCCGCAAGGCCGGCGAGGACGCGGAGCACGGCCGGGGGCTGTGCCTGATCCGCGAGCTCGCCGACCACGTCCACATCGGCAACAGGCCGGGACGCGGCGGCGCGGTGGTGAGCTTCGACAAGATCCTCAAGTGGAGGACGGCCCCCTCACTGCTGCCGGCCTGACCCGCCGGACGACGCCGGCCTCCGCGGGCTGCCCCGGACAGGCCGATGGCCCCTCCGGGAGTCGTTCCGGACAGGCCGATGGCCGGGAGCCTCGGAAGGCGCCCGGCCATCGGTCGCGTGTCCGCCCTCGCGGGCACGGTGTCAGCCCTTGAGGGACGCCATCCAGGCCTCGACCTCGTCCGAGCGGCGCGGCAGGCCGGCCGACAGGTTCCGGTTGCCGTCCTCGGTGACCAGGAGGTCGTCCTCGATCCGGACGCCGATGCCGCGGTACTCCTCCGGCACGGTCAGGTCGTCCGCCTGGAAGTACAGGCCCGGCTCGACGGTCAGGCACATGCCCGGCTCCAGCGTGCCCTCGACGTACGTCTCGGTGCGCGCGGCGGCGCAGTCGTGGACGTCCATGCCGAGCATGTGGCCGGTGCCGTGCAGGGTCCAGCGGCGCTGGAGACCGAGCTCCAGGACACGCTCGACGGGGCCTTCGAGGAGCCCCCACTCGACGAGCCGCTCGGCCAGCACGTGCTGTGCGGCGTCGTGGAAGTCGCGGTACTTGGCGCCGGGCTGGACGGCCGCGATACCGGCCTCCTGGGCGTCGTACACGGCGTCGTAGATCTTCTTCTGGATCTCCGAGTAGGTGCCGTTGACCGGGAGCGTGCGGGTGACGTCGGCGGTGTAGAGGGTGTGGGTCTCCACGCCCGCGTCCAGCAGCAGCAGGTCGCCGGAGCGGACCGGGCCGTCGTTGCGCACCCAGTGCAGCGTGCAGGCGTGCGGACCGGAAGCGCAGATCGAGCCGTAGCCGATGTCGTTGCCCTCGACCCGCGCGCGCAGGAAGAAGGTGCCCTCGATGAAGCGTTCGCTGGTGGCCTCGGCCTTGTCGAGGACCTTCACGACGTCCTCGAAGCCGCGCACGGTGGAGTCGACGGCCTTCTGCAGCTCGCCGGCCTCGAACTCGTCCTTGACGAGCCGTGCCTCGGACAGGAAGACGCGCAGTTCGTCGTCGTGCTCGCGGGTGACCTTGTCGGTCAGCGCGGCCTCGATCGCGGCGTCGTAGCCGCGCACGACACGGACCGGACCGGTGGCCTCGGTCAGCGCGGCCGGCAGTTCGCGGACGTCCGAGGCGGGGATGCCGTAGAGCTGCTCGGCCTCGCCCAGGGAGTGGCGGCGGCCGACCCACAGCTCGCCCTGCCCGGACAGCCAGAACTCGCCGTTCTCACGGTCGGAGCGCGGCAGCAGGTAGATCGTCGCCTTGTGGCCCTCGGCGGCGGGCTCCAGCACGAGGACGCCGTCCTCGGTGAGGTTGCCGGTGAGGTACGCGTACTCGACCGAGGCACGGAAGGGGTACTCCGTGTCGTTCGAGCGGGTCTTCAGGTTGCCCGCGGGGATCACCAGGCGCTCGCCCGGGAAGCGCGCGGACAGCGCGGCACGGCGGGCCGCGGTGTACTCGGCCTGGGCGACGGGCGTGAGGCCCCGCAGCTCGGTGTCGGCCCAGCCGGACTTCATGCTGTCGGCCAGCTCGTCGGACACGCCCGGGTACAGGCCGTTCTTGCGCTGCTTGATGGGCTCTTCCTCGCCCGCTTCGTCAGCGGCTTCGTCGAGTACGGCTTCCGGGGTCTCCGGGGTGAGCGCCTCCGACACGGTCTGCCTCCTTCATACGACTTTGGACCTCCCCATCGTACGGTCGTACTGAAGGGGGCCCAGGGCCGGAAGGCCTGTTACACCGGGTGAGCGCCCTCTCAGTCGAAACGGGCCGCGAGGAGGACGACGTCCTCGTCGCTGTCCGCCTCGTCGAGGCCGTCCGGCAGCACACCGCGCAGCACGTGGTCGGCGATCGCGCCGGGGTCGTCGCGCAGCGCCCTCGGGACGCTCGCCGCCGCCGCGTGCAGCCGGGCGAAGGCACGGTCCATCGGGTCGCCGGTGCGGTGCAGCAGGCCGTCGGTGTAGATGAGCACGGTCTCGCCCGGGTCGGCTGTCAGTTCGACGCTCGGTGCCTCCCAGCAGGCGAGCATGCCGAGGGGCGCGGACAGGGAGGTCTCCACGAACTCGGTGCGCCGCGGGCCGATCACCAGGGGCGGGCTGTGTCCGGCACCGGCGAGCGTGAGCTTGCGCAGGGAGGGCTCGCAGTACGCGAACAGGGCGGTGGCGGAGCGCGCGGGTTCGGTCAGCCGCAGCAGCAGTTCGAGGTCGGAGAGCACGGCGACCGGGTCCTCGCCCTCCATGACGGCGTAGGCGCGCAGGGAGGCCCGCAGCCGGCCCATGGCGGCGACCGCGCTGGGTCCCGAGCCGGTGACGGAGCCGACCGCGAGGCCGAGCGCGGCGTCGGGCAGCGGCAGCGCGTCGTACCAGTCGCCGCCGCCGCGCGGGCCGGTGCGGTGCCGGGCGGCGAGCTGGACGCCGGAGACCCGGGGCAGCCGTGGGGGAAGCAGCTCCTCGGACATCGTCGTCACGCACGCACGGGCGCGTTCGAGTTCCAGCATCCGGGCCAGGTGCTCGGTGGCGTAGCGGGCGTAGAGGCCGATGAGGTGGCGCTGGCGTTCCACCGGCTCGGCGGGCTCGTCGTAGAGCCATACGGCGGCACCGAGACGGCCGGCCGCCTCGGTGGACAGCGGGAGCGCGTAACTGGCGGCGTAGCCGAGGCGGGCGGCGACCTCGCGTTGGCGCGGGTCGAGCCCGTCCTCCGAGAGGAGGTCCGGCTGGGTGATCTCACCCTCGCCGCCCGGCAGTCCGTCCAGGATCTTCCCGTACGACATGGAACTGCGCGGCACCGTCTCGATGTGGCCGAGATCGGCTCGGGCGAGGCCGAGGCCGATCGTGGTGTCGGGGCCCAGTCCGTCGCCGGGTTCCAGGACGACGAGACCGCGCCGGGCACCCACGAGGGCGGCTCCGGCGCGCAGCAGTTCCTGCAGCGCCTCGTCCAGCGTCGCGGTGCGGGCGACGCGCTCGGTGAGTTCGTGGAGCGTGGTGAGATCCGAGACCCAGCCCGCGAGACGGTCCTGGAGAGCCGCTCCGGGGCCGGCCGGCGGGGCGGCCGGGGAGGCGCCCGCGGGGGCGGGCGCCGGCGCGACAGTGTGCGCGGGCGAAGGAACCGTTGAATCGATTCCGGCCACTTTAGGAAGGTGAGGGGCGGTCATGACGCCCGGCTTTCCGACCGGTGCGTTTTGCTCAATAGCATCGCAAACCCCCATGTCGTTCTGCGCCGCTAGCGGTGTCTCCACATGTACACGTACTCGTGAGGGGATGTCCAGCATTGTCCTGCCAGGATTCCTGGTGTCCGTGCGACCGGTGGTAACCCTTGCGGGAAACTAAAATTGGCCTAAAACTGACTCGGGTAACGGCTGATTGAGGTCGACTGGCCTCGTTCGACGGAGCGTCACAGCGGTCGTGATGGGTACGTACTCGGTGAAGGCCAGGGGTGGTTGAGATCCGCCCGGAACCTGGCGACGGACCCGGGCGTCTTAACCACCGACGACCGTGCCCCATCCTCCCGTGGCGGAGGCGGCTAGCAATACGCGGGACGTAAAACGCCAGGCGCCGCCACCCCACGCCACGCCCATGCTTTGGATGTACGCGGTATGGGCGCGGACACAGCCACATGCTCGGCTCAGAGGGGTTCCCCTTGTCTCCAGCAGGGGTGTGATGCGCCAGCAGGTACGCACAGTGAAGTGATCGACACATGGTGTGATGTGATCCTCGGTGTTGCCAGGCGTGCAACGGAAAGGAACGAGCGCTCATGCGCGAGATCCTCGGAAGGCGACGCAGGCTCCTGTCCAGGCGAAACAACGGGCGGCCTGAGATGCTCAGCGCGGCCCTGACGTTCGCGGCCGCATGGCGGTGGCCCGTACTCCCGGGTGTGGCGGCCGACCCGCAGGGGCGTGCCCGCTGCGGCTGCCCCGACCCGGAGTGCACGGTGCCGGGCGCCCATCCCTTCGACCCCGGCCTCCTCACGGCCACCACGGACGAGCGCATGGTGCGCTGGTGGTGGACCAACCGGCCCTCGGCCCCCATCGTGCTGGCCACCGGCGGCGGCGCCCCGTGCGCGGTGAGCCTGCCCGCCGTCGCGGCGGCCCGCGCGCTCGACGCCCTCGACCGCACGGGCATGCGCCTCGGCCCGGTCGTCGCGTCCCCCTCCCGCTGGGCGATCCTCGTCGCCCCGTACTCCATGGAGCAGCTCGGCGAGCTGCTCTACGCCAAGGACTTCGTCCCCGGCTCCCTGCGCTTCCACGGCGACGGCGGCTACATCGCGCTGCCGCCGTCCGAGACGGGCCAGGGCCAGATCCGCTGGGAGCGCGCTCCGCTGCCCGGTTCGGCCGCCCCCTGGGTGCCCGACGTGGAAGCCGTGGTGGATGCCGTCGTCGAGGCACTCACTCGTACGGGTGTGAGCGCGCCCGAGTTGTAGGGGCGTCCGGCGCGCGGCGCGCCGCGCGCCCTCCCCTGCTCGTTATCGTCCGCCCATGCAGCGTCATTCCGGGGCGTACGGGGCCGAGGTGCCGCCGGGCGGCGGACCGGACCCTCGAAGTGTCCGCCTGATGGCCCTGGCCGGAGTCGTGGCGTTCGTCCTCGGCCTGCCGCTGGCGGTGGCCTCGGCCGGTCCGGTGGGCGACGCCGGCTCCTCGGCGGCCGTGCGCGCGGCGGCTGCCGCGGACGACCGGCCGCCCGGACCCCGGAGCTCTCCGCTGCGGCTCGGCCTCGGTCTCGCCACCGCCGCCCGGTGCGGCCCCGAACTCTCCTCGCCCGACGGCGTCGAGGCGCAGACCTGTGTCCTGACGCAGGGCGAGGAGACCTGGGCGCGTACGTACTACCGCAACGCGACCGGCGACGCGCTGAGTTCCGCCCTGACTCTGATGGGCCCCGGCGGACGCACGGTGCAGATGAACTGCGCCGTGGACGCGGAGGACGCCCCGGGGGCGTGCGAGACGCCCCGGGAAAACGTGGCGGGGGATCCGGGAGGCTACTCGGCGGTAGCGGAATTCGCGCGGAGCGGCGCCGGGCCGCTGCTGCTGCGCTCGGGAAGCAACTCGGTCCGCGGGTAAGCCGATTGATATTGTTCGGGATTCCGAACATGAAAAGACCCGGTTGCTGGCGACGGGGGATGCACCAGCAACCGGGCTACTCGAACGGTAACAAGAGATCGGCGGTTCGCAAATTCGATCTCGGCTATTCGGACACGGATTTACCTGTCACAACGGGGAGTTGTGACAGGAGTCACCCGTTTCCGAGGCCCTGACGAGCTGACCGGTCGGTCAGTTTCCCGTCCTGTGGGCTCGCTGTGGACTAGCTGAGTGTCACCTGGCGGTTGGTGAGACCCCCGCGTGCACGGCGCTCGTCCGCCGTCAGCGGCGCGTCCATGGCCAGAGCGGTGGCGAGGCGCTCGGCGAACTCGGCCGCCGGCTTCTCGACGTCGTCCGCCGTGACACCGCTCGGCAGGTCCCAGACCGGCACCGTGAGCCCGTGCGCCCGGAAGGAACCGACCAGCCGGGTGCCTTCCCCGAGGCTCGAACGGCCCTCGGCGTGCAGCCGCGCGAGAGCGTCCAGAAGCCGCTCCTCGGCGTGGGGCATGACCCAGCGCAGGTGGTTCTTGTCCGGCGTCTCGCACCAGTAGGCGGCGTCGACCCCGGACAGCTTCACCGTCGGGATGGCGGCGGCGTTGGCCCGCTCCAGCGAGGCGGTCACCTCGGGCGTCGCGTTCTCCGCGTCCGGGACCCAGAACTCGAAGCCGCTGTGCACAACTGGCTCGAAGGCGCCTTCGGGGTCGAGCAGGTCCTGGAGCCGGGGACCGTCCGCCGGGGCGCGCCGCCCCTCGACCGGGGTGCCGGGCGGCGCGACGAGCGCGCGCCGGAGGGTGTCGGCCAGGTCGCGGCTGATGTCGCCCGACGGCGTGTCGTTCTGCAGGCCGAGCAGCACCGAGCCGTCCTCGCGGCGCAGCGCGGGCCACGCCATCGGCAGGACCGTGGCGAGGGTGACCGAGGGGACGCCCTCGGGCAGGCTTTCCTTGAGCGTCAGCGCGACCGTCGCGGCGGGCACCAGTTCGCGCAGCGCGACCCAGTCGCCCTCGCCCCGCAGGCCCTCGAACGGGCGGTGCACCAGCTCGGTCGCCGCGTGTGAGGCGGTGCGGCCGTGGCAGGCCTTGTACCGGCGGCCGCTGCCGCAGGGGCAGGGCTCGCGGGCTCCTACGACCGGGATCTCGCCGCCGTCCGTCAACTGCGGCTGCTTGGCCTTCGTCTGGGGTCGCTTCTTGGCCATCGTGGGTGTCTCCCGATCACGGCTCGTCTCGTACTGGCGCGAGCCTAGCCGTTCGCAGGAGGACGGACGGGATCCTGTGGACAACGCACCGCGTGGTCCGTGGCCCGGAGGTCCGTCCGTGCGCCCCGGTGTGCTCGGCCGAGGTCGTCCGTTCCGGCTCAGTCGAGGTCGTCGAAGGCGTCCACGAAGTCCAGATCGGGGATCCCGGACACCCTCGGTGACGCGACGCGCGTAGCGAAGTCGTCGTGCCGGTGCGCCCTTTGCACATCGTCCTGGACGACCACCCACACGGTGACCTCGCCGTGGATGTCGTCCCGGACACCCCAGTCCTTGGCGAGCGCCGTGATGATGTTCAGCCCGCGGCCGCCACGGGCCGTGACCGACGGGGTCGCGGGCACGGGGCGGGTCGGACCACCGCCGTCCGTCACCTCGACCGTCAGTCGGCCCGCGGGATCGACTCGCCAGGCCGCGCGCACGTCCCCGTCGCCCGCGAGGGCGTCGCCCAGGGGCCTGCCATGTCGGCACGCGTTGCTGAGCAGCTCGGAAAGGATCAGTACGGCATCGTCGATGACCGTTTCCGCCACACCCCCCGAACGCAGTTGATCGCGCATCCGGTGTCTTGCCTTCCCCACGCCCGCAGGGCCATGGGGTACGGCCATGCTCGACGACGTGGGCACCTCCTGTGCCACCACCAACGCCACCCCCGAGACCTCCTTCACCCCACGCCACGGTGTGAATGCCCCTTTGGACTGGACCGGAAACCGGCCAGTGGGCGTCTGCTGACGCACTCGTAACGATCGATTGCGGAACGAACGCGCCGGAGCACTCCCTGTGACCGGGTGGCCGATTCTCGATGGTTTTCGATGGGCGATCGTGGTGTTTTCCGGGGGGTCGCCGGCCTCGGGCCGGGCCAGGTCAGCGGCCCAGTTGGCGGAGCACCGCGCGCGGGCGGTTGGTGATGATGGCGTCGATGCCCAGTTCAACGCAGAGATCGACGTCCTCGGGCTCGTTCACGGTCCAGACGTGCACTTGGTGACCGGCGCGTTTCAGCCGTTCGATGTACCCGGGGTGACTGCGGACGATCCGCATCGAGGGGCCCGCGATCCGGACACCGGCGGGCAGCCGTCCGTCCCTCAGCCGGGGGGAGACGAACTGGAGCAGATAGACCGTCGGCAAGGTCGGGGAGGCGGCCCGGACGCGGTGCAGCGAGCGCGCCGAGAAGCTCATGACCCGTACCGCGGACTCGGCCGGGGAGGCGGGGGCGTCCAGACCGAAACGCTTCAGCAACTGGAGCAGCCGATCCTCGACCTGGCCCGCCCAGCGGGTCGGGTGCTTGGTCTCGATGGCCAGCTCCACACGGCGGCCGGCGTCGGCGACGAGTTCGAGCAGGCGCTCCAGGGTCAGGACGGAGGTGTCCGTCAGACTCCCCGGGGCATGTTCCCAGTCGGGCGACTCGTCGCGGTTCTTCCACGAGCCGAAGTCCAGTGCGGCGAGCTCGGCGAGTTCCAGGGCGGAGACGGCTCCGCGGCCGTTGGACGTCCGGTTCACGCGGCGGTCGTGGACACAGACGAGATGGCCGTCGGCGGTCAGCCGTACATCGCACTCGAGGGCGTCCGCACCGTCCTCGATCGCCTTCTTGTAAGCGGCCAGTGTGTGCTCGGGGGCCTCTTCGGAGGCTCCGCGGTGGGCGACGACCTGAATCGGGTGCTGTCGTGCGAGGGTCACCGCGTCATGGTGCCATCGTCGCCGGGCTCATGTGAGGTGAGATATGTCGCAAAACATTCCGTTTAGTAATAAAGGTCCGTTATAAAGGATGGCCTCGGACGCACAGCCACCGCTTATGGTGCCCTGACGCCCTGTGGGAAAAGCTGACGGCGTACAAAAGCACATGCACAGCTGAATCGCGCCGGGCCATCGACAAGCGTGAGTGGGCGTGACCGAGTGCGACCGATAACAACAGCCGTGGATCGAGGAGAAGAGCTGTGAGCACCGAGAACGAGGGCAACGCAGTACCCCCGGCCCCGTCCGCACCTCCCGTGCCGGTGGAAACTCCCGCTGCTTCCGCGCAGGGCGCCTCGTACCCGGGGGGCGCGCCGACCGCTCCGATCCCCGCGGTGCCCGGCACTCCCGGCGCACCGGAGCACTCGTCGGCGCCCGCGGGCATGCCGGCGTACGCGTCGAACGGCGCAGGGCAGGGGGCCGACCCCTACGGACAGGCACCGACCCAGGGCTCCGCCCCCGAGGCGGGCTGGCCGCCTCCGCCGCCCGCCACCCCCTCGTACGCCGACGGCGGCGGCCCGGGTGACGGCGGGTGGGGTTCCTCCTACCAGCAGCCCGCGCCGCAGCCGAAGAACAGGCGCGGCGGTCTGATCGCCGCCGTCCTGGTGGCCGCGCTGGTCGCCGGCGGTGTCGGCGGCGGCATCGGCTACTCGCTGGCCAAGAACGACGACAACTCCACCGACTCGACGACGGTCTCCGCCCCGAGCGGCAGCGGCGAGGTCAAGCGCGCCTCGGGCACGGTCGCGAACGTCGCGGCCAACGCGCTGCCGAGCACCGTCACCATCGAGGCCCAGAGCAGCAACGGCGAGGGCGGCACCGGCACGGGCTTCGTCTTCGACAAGCAGGGCCACATCCTCACCAACAACCACGTGGTGGCGGACGCGGTCGACGGCGGCAAGCTCACCGCCACCTTCTCGAGCGGCAAGAAGTACGACGCCGAGGTGGTCGGCCACGCGCAGGGGTACGACGTCGCGGTCATCAAGCTGAAGAACGCGCCCTCGGACCTGAAGCCGCTCGTCCTCGGCGACTCCGACAAGGTGGCCGTCGGCGACTCCACGATCGCGATCGGCGCGCCCTTCGGTCTCTCCAACACCGTGACCACGGGCATCATCAGCGCCAAGAACCGCCCCGTCGCCTCCAGCGACGGCAGCGCCAGCAGCAAGTCCTCGTACATGAGCGCCCTGCAGACGGACGCCTCGATCAACCCGGGCAACTCCGGCGGTCCCCTGCTCGACGCCTCGGGCGCGGTGATCGGCATCAACTCGGCGATCCAGTCGTCGAGCAGCGGCGGCCTCGGCGGCTCCGGCCAGTCCGGTTCCATCGGCCTGGGCTTCGCGATCCCGATCAACCAGGCCAAGCACGTGGCCCAGCAGCTCATCCAGACCGGCAAGCCGGTGTACGCGAAGATCGGCGCGTCGGTCTCCCTGGAGGAGGGCACCGGCGGCGCGAAGATCACCGAGCAGGGCGCGAGCGGCACCTCGGCGGTCGAGTCCGGCGGTCCGGCCGCCAAGGCGGGCCTCAAGCCCGGCGATGTCATCACCAAGCTCGACAACCTGGTGATCGACAGCGGCCCGACCCTGATCGGCGCGATCTGGACCCACAAGCCGGGCGACACCGTCAAGCTCACCTACACGCGCGACGGCAAGACCCACACGGTCGACGTCACCCTCGGTTCCCGGCAGGGCGACAGCTGATCGTTCGATCCCGCGCGCGAGGGGTGTCTCCCAGGGGAGGCACCCCTTCCGCGTTGTCAGACGCGCGGCTTCTTCGCGGACGACCCCTTCTTGCCGTCCGCGCGCTCGGGGGGTGCGGGCGGGCAGGGGCGCTGCCGGTGGCGGGACGTGCTCTGGCGGGGCGGCCGGGTCAGGGTGATCTGACGGATTAACTGCTGGAAGCAGGTCAACGACGCCAGGGCGGGGACGACGGCGGTTGCCACACCGGTGATCGTCTGGTGGGCGTCGGCCACGCAGAACATCATGGCGACGGACGAGAACAGCAGGACCACGTACCACGAGTGCACGGCACGGCGCTGGTGCAGGGCGGCTCGCAGGATGGAGAGCGAGGCCACCATCCAGGGGCCGTAGATCAGCAGAGGCCACCAAGGCCCCGTGCCGCTCTGCGCGTTGGAGGCGATGCGCTGCAGCGGCGAGTAGGCCACCATGCCGCTGAAGACGCTCACCATCGACACGGTGGCGGCGGCGACCGCGGCGAGCACGAAGCTGACGGTCTGCAGCCAGTTGCGGTGATTGCGGACCCGTACCTTGCGGTGCCCGGCCGAGGAACGCCGGATGGGCGGCAACTCGGCGGTGATCTGCACCAGGTTGTCCATCGGGTCGCCGGTGAACTCGTCCGTGTAGACCGGCTCGCCGCGCGGGGGCGGCACGGTGACATCCTGGTCCGCCGCCGCGGCGTCCTGCAGGAGGTAGGTGAGTTCCTCGACGGGGTCCCAGCCCTGTTCGTTCAGGGGGGTCACGGGATCGCCGTACGGGCCGGTCTCCGTCCCGGCGGGATATCCGGGATTCTGGCCGTACCGGGCGAACGAGAGGTTGGGGTAGTCGTCATTCACCGGAATTCGCCCCGGTCGTGTGAGTGCTGTGGCGGCCGTGCGTGCCGGTGTCGCGTGCCGGTCGCGGACGACGGGCCGCGGACGTCGGACGGCGCGCACGCGGCGGCGTGCGCGCCGGCGCGTCGCCCGGCCGGTACGGCGGGGGACGGGGATGACGCCGTGGGGGCCGAGGCCGACGCCGCGGGGGCCGGAGCCGGCCGCGCTGCCATCGCTTCGGAGACGGTCGGAGCGAGAGATCTTGCTTTCGCCATGCTCCGCTAACGCGGCTCCCCTGCCTCCAGGTGTGCGGCAAACGAGTGAGGGCGTGGTGGCGGGAGTATTCACCAAAGCGGCTTTTCGTGTACGTCGGCCGGCCGTCCGGCGCGTCGCCGGGCGCCCCCCGCCCGGCGCCCGGCCGGTGACTCCCGCGAGCCGGATCGGCGCTGGTGGATCCGGTGCGGACCGTGCCCCCGCGGCACGCTCGGAGCCGGGTACTCTGTACCCGCTCCACCCGCCTGGGCGGGAGCGAGGTGGGTTGCCCGAGCGGCCTAAGGGAACGGTCTTGAAAACCGTCGTGGCAGCGATGTCACCGTGGGTTCAAATCCCACACCCACCGCAGGTGAAAGGCCCCTGACCGGGAGAAACGGTCAGGGGCCTTCGTCGTGTCCGTCCATCGCGGGCCGGGCGTGTTCACCCGGCGCGGGATCACCACCCGCCTCACTGCCGCCGGGGCGAAGGGGCGGTCATCCGGGCCGCCGAGGCGATCGTGGAGCGGGCCTCTCGTTCGGTCAGGCCCGTGCGGACGGCGGCCTCGACGAGCGGGGCGGTGAGCTGGGGGCCGAAGCCGTTCTCGTAGGCGCGGCAGGCGGCCCAGAACAGACGGGTGTTCCGCTGGCCCTCGTGGGCGGCGAGGACGAACTGGACCAGCCCCTGGCCCTGTCGCTCGTTCGCGGAGTGCGCGGAGTGCGCTGAGTGCTCGGAGTGTCTGGAGTCGGCGGAGTGCGCGGAGTCCGTGGAGTGGCGGTCGCGGGCCGGATGCGCGGGCGGGGGCAGGAGCAGACGCAGGAGTTCGGGCGGGCAGGGCGCCGGTGCGAGCCCGGAGGTGCCGGGAGCCGTCCCGTACACGCCCCGTTCGGTGCGTGAGCCGGGGCCGACGAGGTAGCCGCCGGCGCCGCGGATGTCGATGCCGGGGGCGAGCCGGCTCGCCGAGTTGGGGACGACGACGTCCGGCGGCCCGCTCAGCCACAGATGGCGGCCGCCGCTGGGGGTGACGACGACGACCGTGTCCGGGATCGTGAACAGATGGCGCAGGGCCAGTTCGCGCAGGGCGGTCGAGGAGTCGGTGTCGGACTTGGTGTCGAGGTCGACGCCGATGAGGTGGTGCGGGTGCAGCCCGCAGGCGATGCCGTAGCCGGTGGCCCAGGGGGCGGCGGCGAAGAGTTCGCGGATGCGCCGGGGCTCGGTCGAGGCGTCGTACACGCCGTGCCCGAAGCGGCCGCATTCGCCGTGGCACGGTCGGGGGTCGGGGTCGTCGCGGTGGGGTGAGCGCAGGGCCGGGAGCTTCGTACGGGACAGCGGGATCACCGCGAGTCCGCGCTCGGCTGCGGACAGGGCGTGAGCCAGGGCCAGAGTGGTGGCCCGCCGGTCGATGGTGGCCATGGCTCCATAATCGTACGAGTGTTCGAGAAAGGGAAGGGCTCTCCCGGCCCGCGCGGGAGCCGGTCGGGTGAGAGGCGGGAACGGCCGGAAAGGTGCCGGAACGCTTCAGCCGTTGCGGGGCCCGGACCCCGTGGCCGACAGGGGGCTGAGCAGGGACTTCGCGTGCGTGAAGGTGGTTTATCGACATGTCCTCACGCTTGAGGGGGAATTGCGGCTTCCGGTGTGGTTCACCCGGGATGACCTGGGCAACTCTGGACTCGCGACGTCGTGGACAGTGCCGAGGCGGCCGGCCGGCCGCCCTGGAACAAGCCGTATTTCCCGTACGTCCCGGCTCGACGCCGGTGCGTACAACCGCTTCTGGAGGAACTCGCATGGCAAGCATCCGTACCGCTCGCGTTCTCGCCGCCGCCGCGGCCCTGCCGCTGGCAGCCGCCCTGTTCTCCGGGGTCGCCGCGGCCGACAACGGCGCCATCGCGGACACCGGATCCAACGCGGGAGTGGCGACCGCCGGCGGCGGAGTCGGAGGCGACAACAGCGGCAACTCCTCCGTCACCCAACAACAGGCGGTCGGCACCGGATCCTCGAATCAGAGCAATACGGCCCAGGTGAACGGCTCCGCGCCCACGGCCCTCAACCAGGGCAACTCGAACGTCCTGATCAACTTCGCCGGACTCTGACGGGCGGGGCCGGCGGACTGCCGTCGGCCGGGGGTATTTCGTGAGGCGGCGGCCTCCTCGTAGGGCCGGGGGGGGCGGGGCTCCGGGGTGGGGCCCGGAGCGGGGTGAGGCGGGGGATTCACAACGTCCGCGCGGCGGTGCTTCGGCATCGTCGCGCGGACGTTCTTGCCCGCCCGGCGTCGGGCAGGGGCCGGTCCCACGACCTTGACAGGCAACGGTATCTGACGGACAGTCAGAAAACCTTGTTCGCACGAGGTCCGGGAGGGCCGCCGCCGTGCACCTCGCCCCCACCGAGCGCCAGCAGCGGCTGCGCGCCGAACTCCGCGCGTACTTCCGGGATCTGATGCCGGACGGACCGCCGCCCCCCGACGACCCCGCCCGGCAGCGGGCGCTGCTGCGCCGCATCGGAGCGGACGGTCTGCTCGGACTCGGCTGGCCGGTCGAGTACGGCGGGCAGGGGCGCGGAGCGGACGAGCAGTTCGTCTTCTTCGACGAGGCCCACCGGGCCGGCGCACCCGTCTCGATGGTCACGCTGAACACCGTCGGACCGACCCTCATGAAGTACGGCAGCGAGGAGCAGAAGGAGTTCTTCCTGCCGCGCATCCTGAAGGGCGAGCTCGTCCTCGCCATCGGGTACTCGGAACCGTCGGCCGGCACCGACCTCGCCTCGCTGCGCACCCGCGCCGTCCGCGAGACCGGGGAGAACGGCGCCGGGGGAGGGTTCTGGCGGATCGACGGGCAGAAGATCTTCACGTCCAACGCCCAGAACGCCGACTGGATCTGGCTCGCCTGCCGGACCGACCCGGACGCGCCCAGGCACCGAGGCATCTCGATCCTGCTCGTCCCCACCGACGTTCCCGGCTTCTCGTGGACACCGATCGAGACCGTGGGCGGCCAGACCACCACGGCGACCTACTACGACGGGATCCGCGTCCCGGCCGGGAACCTCGTCGGCGAGGAGAACGGCGGCTGGGGACTCATCACCAGCCAGCTCAACCACGAGCGGGTCGCGCTCGCCGCGATCGGCATGCAGGCCGAGGACTTCTACGAAGCCGCGCTGGAGGCGGCCCGCACGCCTGACCCGGTGACCGGGCGGCGCTCGGCGGACGAGCCGTGGGTGCGCTCCCAGCTCGCCGAGGTGCACGCCCGGCTGGCGGCGTCCCGCCTGCTCAACTGGCGTCTGGTGGGGGACGTGGGGGACGTGGGGGCGGGCGGGCCGGCACCCGGGGACGCGAGCGGCGTGAAGGTCATGGGGACCGAATCCGCGGTCGCGGTGTACCGGATGTGCCAGCACGTCGTGGGACCGGAAGCCCTGGTCCGCTCCGGCTCCGCCGGGGCGTTCGGTGGCGGCGGACTGGAGCGGATGAACAGGGCGGCCCAGATCAACACGTTCGGTGGCGGGGTGAGCGAGGTGCAACGGGAGATCGTCGCGACGATGCGGCTCGGTATGCGGCGGGGGCGGCGGTGAGCGGCCGGGGCGCGCCCGGCGAGGGCCCGGCGGCGGGACACGGCGTCGGGCCCGACGCCGTGGCGCGGGAGGAGGCCGGGCGGGACGAAGCCGGGTCCGGGGGCGGCGTGTCCGACGGGGACGAGCTGTCGGCGCGTCTGAAGGAGTACCAGGGGCGTGAGGCCACCGCCGGGGGCGTCGGCCGGGACCCGGTCAACGCGCCGATGATCCGGCACTGGTGCGAGGCCATGGGCGACACCAACCCGGCCTACACGGGGCCGGACGCGGTGGCCCCGCCCACCATGCTCCAGGTGTGGACGATGAGCGGCCTCTCCGGCCACGCCGGCCGGCCCGGCCGTTCCGAGACCTACGACGAGCTGTTCGCCCTGCTCGACGGCGCCGGATACACGTCGATCGTCGCCACCGACTGCGAACAGGAGTATCTGCGGCCGCTGCGCCCCGGGGACGAGATCACCTTCGACTCGATGATCGAGTCGGTGTCCGGACGCAAGACGACCAAGCTCGGCACGGGGTACTTCGTCACCACGCGGATGGACATCCGGGCGGGCGGCGAACTCGCCGGGACGCACAGATTCCGCATCCTCAAGTACGCGCCGGCGCGCCGGAGTCCGAGAGGCACGGACGCGTCTCCGGTCTCGGCGGGCACCGCGAAACCGGGGAGCGGGCGCCCACGTCCGGTGGTCAACCGGGACAACGCCGGTTTCTGGGAGGGCGTCGGACGGCATCGGCTGCTCATCCAGCGCTGCACGGCGTGCGGGACGCTGCGGTTCCCGTGGCTGCCCGGGTGCGGGGCGTGCGGCGGCCCGGACTGGGACACGGTCGAGTCGGGTGGCGAGGGGACCGTGTACTCGTACGTCGTCATGCATCATCCGCCGTTCCCAGCCTTCGATCCTCCCTACGCCGTCGCCCTGGTCGAGCTCGCCGAGGGCGTGCGGATCGTGAGCAATGTGGTGGGGGTGCCGTACGACGAGGTGCGGATCGGGATGCCCGTCCGGCTCGAATTCCGGCGCTACGACGAGGACTTGGAGCTGCCCGTCTTCCGGGCGGCCGTCGCCGCTGCCGTCGCCGGCCCGCGCGAGGGGAGCTGACATGGACTTCACGCCCACCGAGGAGCAGGCCGCCGCCGTGGATCTGGCCGCGCGGATCCTCGGCGACCACTCCACCCACCAACGCCTCACCGCTGCCGGTACGGGCAGCGACGCCGGACTGTGGAAGGAACTGTGCGCCGCCGGACTCGTGGGGGCGGTCGCGGACACCGGGCTCCTCGGGCTCGTCCTGCTGCTGGAGGAGCAGGGGCGGGTCACGGCGCAGGTGCCGTTCGCCGCGAGCTGTGTGTACGGACTGCTCGCGGTGGCGGCACACGGGTCGCCGGAGCAGCGCGAGCGACTGCTGCCGGGGATCGCCGACGGGACGGTGGTGGTGACCGGCGCGATATCGGCCGCGGAAGCCCTGCCGGCCTCCGTGTCCCCCTCCGGCTCCCCCTCCCCCTCCCCCTCCCCCTCCCCCTCTCCCTCCCCCTCCGTCTCCGGGACGCTGACCGGGGTCCTTCCCGCCGTGCCCTGGCTGCGCGACGCCACCCATGTGCTCGTCGCCGACGAGAGCCGCCGGCTCTGGCTCGTCCGCACCGCGGAGGCGGCGGCGAGCGAGCCGGTCGAGCTGACCGCGCCCTGGTCGGCGGGGCGGCTGAGCCTGGACGGGACGCCGGGGGAGGCGCTGGGCGCCGCGGACGCGTACGAGGACCTCCTGGCGACCGCCCGTACCGCCTTCGCCGGGCTCCAGGCCGGGGTGTGCGCGGGTTCGCTGGCGCGGGCGGTCGAGCACACGAACGCGCGCGAGCAGTTCGGGCAGCCGCTCGCGGCCCGGCAGGGAGTCCAACTGCGCGCCGCCGACGCGTACATGGACACCGAGGCGATACGGGTGACGGCGTACGAGGCCGCGTGGCGGCGCGACGAGGGGCTGCCGTACGCGACGCACGCTCTCACGGCCGCGTGGTGGGCGTCCGAGGCAGGCCGGCGGGTGGTGCACACGGGCCAGCATCTGCACGGCGGGGCGGGCGCCGACCTCGGGCACCCCGTGCACCGGCACTTCCTGTGGGGCAGGCAACTGGACGCGTATCTGGGCTGCGGAGGCGAACTGCTCCAGGAACTGGGGGAGTTGATCGCGAACGGGAAGGTGGAGACATGAGGGTGGGCGACGTGCTGCCGCCGCTGGAGATCGAGATCACCCGCACGCTGATCGTGGCTGGGGCGATCGCCTCACGGGACTACCAGGACGTCCATCACGACGCGGATCTGGCGCGGGCGAAGGGATCGCCGGACATCTTCATGAACATCCTGACGACCAACGGCCTGGTCGGCCGCTATGTGACCGACCACTTCGGCCCGGCCGCCGTGCTGCGCGGGGTGGCGATACGGCTCGGCGCCCCCAACCACCCCGGAGACACGATGGTGTTGACGGGCTCCGTCGAGGAGGTCGAGGGCGACACGGCGACGGTCAGGATCCTCGGCGCCAACGGCATCGGCCGGCACGTCATGGGCACGGTGACGGTGACGGTCCCGGCAGGCGGTGCGGCATGAGCGTGCGCGGGCGGGACGGCCTCGGCGGGCGGGCGGCGATCGTGGGCATCGGGGCCACCGAGTTCTCCAAGGATTCGGGGCGCAGCGAACTGCGGCTGGCGGTCGAGGCGGTGCGGGCCGCGCTCGACGACGCGGGCCTGACACCGGGGGACGTGGACGGTCTGGTGACGTTCACGATGGACACCAGCCCGGAGATCACCGTCGCGCAGGCCGCCGGGATCGGAGAGCTGTCGTTCTTCTCGCGCGTCCACTACGGCGGCGGCGCGGCGTGCGCGACCGTCCAGCAGGCGGCGCTCGCGGTCGCCACCGGCGTGGCCGAGGTCGTGGTCTGCTACCGGGCGTTCAACGAGCGGTCGGGGCGCAGATTCGGCTCGGGAGTGCAGCGGCGGGAGCCGTCGGCGGAGGGCGCGGCGCTGGGCTGGGCGCTGCCGTTCGGGCTGCTCACCCCGGCCTCCTGGGTGGCGATGGCGGCCCAGCGGTATCTGCACACGTACGGACTGACCCCCGAGGCGTTCGGCCATGTCGCGGTGGTGGACCGGAAGTACGCGGCGACGAACCCGGCCGCCTACTTCCACGGCAGGCCGATCACTCTGGCGGAACACGCGGCCTCGCGGTGGATCGTGGAGCCGCTGCGGCTGCTGGACTGCTGCCAGGAGACCGACGGCGGCCAGGCGCTGGTGGTCACCTCCGTGGAGCGGGCCCGTGATCTGCCGCGCCCCTCGGCGGTGGTCACCGCCGCCGCCCAGGGCGCGGGGCGGGCGCAGGAGCAGATGACCAGCTTCTACCGTGACGAGCTGACCGGGCTTCCTGAGATGGGCGTGGTGGCCCGGCAACTGTGGCGCACGGCCGGATTGAGCCCGGCGGACATCGACGTGGGCATCCTGTACGACCACTTCACGCCGTTCGTCCTGATGCAGCTCGAGGAGTTCGGCTTCTGCAAGCCGGGGGAGGCCGCGCACTTCGTCGCCGAGGAGAGGCTGCCTCTGAACACGCACGGGGGCCAGCTCGGGGAGGCCTATCTGCACGGGATGAACGGCATCGCGGAGGCCGTACGGCAACTGCGCGGCACGTCCGTGAACCAGATACCGGGCGCGGGCCGCGTCCTGGTGACCGCGGGAACCGGCGTCCCGACCTCGGGCCTGATCCTCGGGTCCGACGCCTGAGAACCCCGCCACCAGGCATCACCCCCACCCGCTGAGGCCCGGTGGCCACCGGCGGCTTCCCGGCCCACCCGGCCCCGAAGGACCGACCCGCCCGGCCGGGCGAGACTCCGACCTGCCCGCCCGGGGGACCCCACCCCTCTTCTCTCGCCCCTCCGCCCCTGCCCTCCCCCAAGGTCTCGGCTTCGCTCGACCAGGGGGGGACCCCCATCACCCCTGGGGCTCCGCCCCAGCCCCCACTCCTCAAACGCCGGAGGGGCTGTTACTGCCCCCGGAGGGTCTGAAACTGTCGCCGGAGGGGCTGAACCTGCTGCCCGGCCGGGGCTGAAATGTGGACCGGCCACCAC
>NZ_JBHYXD010000108.1:0-30338 GCF_042751995.1 Streptomyces sp. NPDC059371
GGATGTGTGTTGCGCGGCTCGCGGGCCTAGAGGGCAGAATCGTAATGCAACGTGCCTTAGACATTGCGCTCGCCGACGGGGGGGCGCGCGCCCCCCGCCACCTCGACCAGGTCGAGGTCGTACTCCTGAGCAAGCTCAAGGGCCTTGGCAAGCGGAACAATCCCGACCTGCTCGCCGCTGGGACCGACAAGTCGCACTTCGGGAACGCGAATCCGGTCGTTGATGCGGGGCTCGGTGCTGATGGATCCTCCTCGGTAGCACCACACGGCGGTCTGGCGGACAGCCGCGTATGTCTCTGATGACATGTTGACCAACCGCCGTGGGGCATGAAAAATGCCCCGGACGGGACACAGGCGGGGCTCCATGGCAACCGGAGCACCGCCGCGGTCTACCGCGGGGCGCGCGTTCGGGCGACTCCATCGTCCGTACGGAACGATGGCGGCCACCTGACCGGATGACCCGCCGTCCCGAAGGACGGTCAGGTGGGAGATCGGAGCCTCCACTTGTGGGCCGAGCACCTAAGCGTCCGGCCGGTCGTTACACAAGGTTAGCAGTTCCGCCGGGTACGCGCTAACCGGAGGCCTCCTCTACCGCCGCTCACCGGGCGGAAGGCTCCCGCGGACGGGGCCGCGCGCGCCTGGGCCTATCGTGTGAGGCATGAGTGACACCCCTCCCCAGAACCCCGACTACGACACCATGACCCGCGACATCGCCGAGGTCCCCGCGGTCGAGGTCATCGTGACGGTCGCCGTGAACCTGATGAGCGCCGCCGCCGTGAAGCTCGGTCTCACCGAGGAGGGCGACGAGTACAAGGACCTGGACGAGGCGCGCAAGCTGGTCACCGCGCTCGCCGGTCTGCTCGACGCGAGCACGACCGAGATCAGCTCCTTCCACGCCGCGCCGCTGCGCGACGGCCTGAAGTCCCTCCAGCTCGCCTTCCGCGAGGCGTCCCTCGTCCCGGACGAGCCGGGCCAGGGCCCCGGCGAGAAGTACACGGGACCCGTCTACGGCTGACCCGTGCCCGTACGGATCGCCGTACGGACACGGACCCGCTCGCGTGCCTATCCGCGTACGTACAGGGGCTCGCCCGGAGGCGTCGCCTCGGCCGGCAGCAGTGCCAGGTCGAGGCCGCGCACCAGGCGGGCCCTCAGCGTTTCGTCGGCCGCGAGCCGCTCGGCCACCGCGCGAGCGGTCTCGGCGGGGGCGGCCGACGGGTCGAGCACGAGCGCGAGGGTGCCGTCCGCCGGACCGGGGCCGAGATGCGCGCGGGCCACGAGGGGCTCGGCGGCGACCGCGGCCCGTACCGCCTCGACGACGGCGGGATCGGCGAGCGGATCGGCGGTCGTGCGCCCCTCGGCGACCGCCAGCAGGGCGGAACCCGTCAGCTCGTAGGACACGGGACCGGCCAGGTCCAGCACGATCGTGTCGGCCTTCTCGTGGGCCGCGGCCTCCAGGACCTGGTTCAGGCGTGCGGCGACGGGGCGGGCCTTCGGATCCCAGCGGGCCAGCGAATCCGTCGAGGTGAAGGCGGGCAGCGCCGTACGGTTCCCGGCCTTGAGCGTGGGCACCGCCATGTCACTGGTCTTCTCGCGGCGCAGCCCGTTCTCGTCCTCCTCGACCTCACCGAGCATCGCCACGACGGGCACGAGGAGCCGGGCGCCCGTGAGCGCCTCCAGGACCGGCGGTACGGCTTTGCGGTCGGCGGACCAGGCCGCGAGCGCGGCGCTCAGCCGGGGGTCGGCGGAGCCGTCGTCGTCGGGGAAGCCGGGGTCGGGAATGTTCTTGTTCGCCACGGTCCCCGACCCTATCTGGGGAATGCTGCTGCGCTTGTGCGGCCCCTGTAACGCGCGGGCGACGGGATTCATGAGTTTCTCAGTTTTCCCTGACACGTCTTTCACACGCGTCTAACGGACGCCACAGCCCGGCCGTCGAGCATCGCCGGATGGACCGTCAAAGAGCACGCGGGCGTCGCGCCCGGCCCTCCCGACGCACGCCACTCCTGTACACCGCGGTGGCCTCGGTCGTCCTCGTCGGCGCCACGGCCGCCGGGACGGTGTACATGAAGGCGCAGGCGCACGACGGCCCCGCCGTCGTATCGTCGGCGGCGTCGGCGTCGCCCTCCGCGTCGTCGGCCGGGAGCGAGGAGGCGTCGGTGGAACCCGTGACGGAGCCCTCCGTGGACCGGGACGCGCTGCTCGCCAAGGCGCTGAAGTCGGTGACGGTGGCGGCCGGTGCGAAGACGTCGGTCGCCGTCCTCGACATCGGCTCGGGCGAGAGCGCCGGCTACGGCGACGCCGCCTTCGACACCGCGAGCATCGTCAAGGTGAACATCCTGGCGGCGCTGCTGCTCCAGGCGCAGGACGCGGACCGGCGTCTCACCGCGCGGGAGAAGACGCACGCCACCGCGATGATCGAGAACAGCGACAACGCGTCGGCGACATCGCTCTGGGCCTCCATCGGCCGGGCCGACGGGCTGGACGCCGCGAACAAGCGCTTCGGTCTGACGGACACCCAGGGCGGCGACGGTGAGCTGTGGGGTCTGACCCAGACCACCGCGAGCGACCAGCTCACGCTTCTGCGGCAGGTGTTCGGGGACGACTCCGAACTGAGCGCGGCCTCGCGGTCCTATCTCCAGGGGCTGATGGGCGAGATCGAGACCGACCAGCGCTGGGGAGTGTCCGCCGCCGGCGACGGGTCCCGATCGGCGCTGAAGAACGGGTGGCTGGCCCGCAGCACGACCGGACTGTGGGACATCAACAGCATCGGACGGATCTCGGCCGACGGCCACGACTACCTGGTGGCGACGCTGTCTAACGGCAACTCCACGCAGGCGAAGGGCATTTCGCTGGTGGAAGCGGTGTCGAAGGCGGCGGTGTCCGCGTTCCAGGACACGGCCGAGGGCTGAGGCCCGGCCGTCGAAGGGCCGCCCCGGAGCGGCCGTTCGAGGACCGGCCTTCGACGGGTCGGCGGCGGGATTCGGCGCGACCGGGACCGCGGTGGGCCCGAACGGCGTTCCCCGCTACGGCCGTTCGAACGGGTTCGAGGGCCTGCGACCGCGCCACAGGAACACCGCCGCCGCCAGCAGGCCCAGGCCCAGGGCGCCCGCGAGCGGAGCGGCCCAGTCGGCCGAACTGCCGCCGTCGTCGGGGGCGTCGGGCCCCGTGCCGAAGTACTTGTGGCCGTACGCGGCCGCCTTGGGGCCGCCCTCCGGATCGATCCGGCCGGCCGCCTTGATGGCCGCGGCCGGGTCGACGAAGCCGAAGCCGCGGGAGTCGTCGCGGCCGCCGGAGGGAACGTTGCGGGCGGTGTCCTCCAGCAGCCGCTTGATCTGCGCCGGGGACAGACCCGGGTGGGCGGCCTTGACGAGTGCGACCGCGCCGGAGACGAACGCGGAGGCCGCGCTGGTGCCCCAGCCCTCGTAGTACCGGTCGTCAGGGTCGGCGATGACCACGTCGACGCCCGGGGCGCTGACGGTGGCGTACCAGCGGCGGGTGGAGAAGGAGGCGTGCGTTCCGTAGCGGTCCACGGCGGTCGCCGCGATGACCCCGGGGTAGGCGGCGGGGTACGAGATGTGGTCGCCCTTCTCCCCGCCGTTGCCCGCGGAGGCGACGACGGCGATCCCCTTCTTCAGCGCGTACTGGACCGCTTCGTCCTCGGCGGGTTCGGGGTGGGCCGACCGGGAGTCGTCGCCGAGCGAGAGGTTGATGACGTCGGCGCCGTGGTCGGCGGCCCAGCGGATGCCCTCCGCGAGGGCGTTGCCACGGGTGTTGCGGGCCTTGGAGCGGGCCGGGTCCTTGTCCTCGAGGATCACGCGGACGGGCAGGATCTTCGCCTCGGGGGCGATCCCCATCACGCCGTCGGCGCGGCCCCGCCCGTGGCCGTGCCCGGCGATGATGCCCGCCATGGCGGTGCCGTGCCGGGCCCAGGTCACGTCACCGCGGCTCGCGCCGAAACCGACCATGTCCTTGTCGCCGAGCACATTGCCCTTGAGGTCCGGGTGCCGGGCGTCGACGCCGGTGTCGAGGACGGCGACGGTGATGCCCTTGCCCTTGGTCGTGCGCCACGCCTGCTGCGTGTGCATCGCGTCGAGGCCCCACTGCTGGGCACGTATGCCGTCGGCGTGCGCGGTGGCGGCGGGCACCAGCGCGAGGGAGGCGGCGAGGAACACGGCGAGTGCGCCGGACCTGCGGGAGAGCCGGGGCCGGCGGGCTGTCGGGGCCGGGCGCCGGGGGCGGCCGACGGGGGCCGACGCTCCGGTCGTGCCGGCGGGTCCGGTCGTACGGGGCTGCCGGGTGCGGCCGTCGGGGCCGTCGTCGCGGGTCATGACGGCTTCTCCGTGGACGAGGTGACGGTCTTGCGAAGGCCTCGCTCGACCCGGTCGGCGAGGCCCTGCGCCTCATGGCCGAGGCCCGACTGGGCCGCGGCCGTGGTCGCCTCCGGCTTCATCGCCTCGGCGGCGGGCTGCGGGGCGGCGACCGTACGCCCGTCGGCGAACCCGGAGACCGCGTACACGACGACGGGGGCGTCCGTCAGGACGGACACGGTCCACGAGGCACGCTGCGCCTTGCCGAAGCTCTCGGCGGCGGTGCCCTTCGCCGCGTACGGGAGGGGCAGCAGGTCGGTGCGCCGGTCCAGGCCCTCCTTGCGGAAGCGGGCCTTCAGGGAGGTCATGGCCGCCGCGTCCGCCTTGGTGAACAGCAGGCCGACGGTGGTGACATGACTGCGGGTCGCGTCCACGTAGGTGGCACGCAGCAGGCGCAGGCAGCCGACGGGGGCGAGAGCCTGGCGCAGCAGCGGGTCGAAGGCGTCCTTGCAGCCGGTGTCGGGGGCGACGGCGATCCGTGTCCAGGTGCGGTCGGAACCGCCGGGGCCCGCGCCGTCGCCGCGCACGGTCGGCGGGAAGAGCCGGTCCACGGGGACGCCGTGCCAGAGGTCTCCGGCCGCCGTGAACGCGCCGGCCGAACCAGGTGCGTCCGTGTCGTCGCCGGTGAGCCAACTGCCGGTCACCGCGCCGCCGATGAGGCCGAGTCCGAGCACGAGGCAGGTCGCGGCGGTCACGGCACCCGGCCGGATCCGCCCGCGGAACGAACGCACCCGCGCGGTGTCGCGGCCGTACGTCTCGGGCTCCGCGAACGATACGAAGGGGCGCCGCACGCCCGGGGTCGCCTCGGCGGGCGGTGCCGGCGACGGGGCCGGAATGAACGGAGGCGTGCTCGCGGAGCCCGCGCCGGCTCCGTCGCGCCCGGTCCGCGTCTCCCGCGTGACCTCCCCGAACCGCTCCCCGAAACCGAGGTCCGGCCCGGCCGCTCCGACCGGCGCCGGGGCTCCGGCCCGATCGGACGCCGCGGACCGCTCGGACGGGCCCGAGGGCTCGACGGCGTGTGACGGATCGGGGGACCGCGGGGGTCCGGAGGGACGTGAGGGGACGGAAGGGTGCGAGGGCTCGGACGGGCGCCGGAGCCCGGCCGGGTGCCCGGACTCGGGGGTCCGCGCGGCACCGGAGGAGCGCGACGGGTCCGAGGACCGTCCGGGTTCCGACGGCGGCGCGGACTCCGAGGGGCGCGGAGCGTCGAAGGCGCGCGGGGGCTCGGACGGGCGCTGCGGCGCGGCGGGGTGCGACAACCGGGCGGGGCGCTGCGCGGGACGCTGCGTTCCCCCGGGCCGCGACGGGCCTGCGGGGTGCGGCGCCCCGTCGGGGCGTGCCGTTGGGGCGGACGCGGGCGGGGCGTCCGGGAAACGAGCGGAGGCCGCGGGGGGCGGCGGGGTCGGCGCGCCCGTCCGGTCCTCGGGGCGCAGATGGGGGTAGCGCCGGGCCTCCGGCCGCGACGCAGATCCGGGACCCTGCGGAGCGGCGTCCGACGCGGAGCGCTGTGAAGCCACCGACGGCGGGGCCGGGCGGTCGGGTGGGGCACCGTCCGACGCGGGGCGCGGCACGGTGGACGACGCCACCGTGCGCGGCACACCGGACGACGACGAACCGGCCGGAGCGGACCCCGGCCTGCCGGCCGGAGCGGACAGCGGGGCGTCGGACCCCGGCGTACCGGTCGGAGCGGACCCCGGCGTACCGGTCGAGGCCGCCCGTCGCGGGGCGGATCCCGGTGTACCGGACGAGACTGAGCGGGGCGCGCCGGAGGCTGGAGTACGGGTCGGGGCGGATCGTCGCGGGTCGGACCCCGGCGTGCCGGCCGCGGCCGACCGCGGCGAGGCGGACCCCGGCGCACCCAGGGAAGCGGCCCGCGGTGCGTCCGGTGCGCCCGGCGAAGCGGCCCGGGGCGCGTCGGATCCCGTACCGGTCGGAGTCGACCGTCGGTCATCGGATCCCGTACGGGCCGAAGTCGACCGTCGGTCATCGGATCCCGTACGGGCCGAAGCCGACCGTCGCTCATCGGATCGCGGCGTACCCGCCGAGGCCGACCACGGTCTGCCGGGTGAGACGGACTCCGGTGCCGCGGGAGCGGCGGAACCCGGGGCGCCGGGTGCGGCGGACCCTGCCGGCGTACCGGACACGGCCCGCCCGGGCGAGCCGGCCGTACCTGTGGGCGCCGGGCCGCCGGACGAAGCGGCGCCGGCGGGACCGGACCCGCTCGTCGAGGCCGCCCTCGGACGGACCAGCGAGGTGGGCCTCGGAGCCGGTGATTCCGGTGTGGCGGACCGTTCCGGCGCGGACGGGGGCCGTACGGGCTGGAGCGGCACCGACGGGGCTGTGCCGCGAGGCGGGCTCGCGGGGCGCGGCGGGGCCGACGGAGCGCCGTCGGACACGGCCTGCCCGAATCCGGAGGGCGATCCCTGAGAGCTCGGCGAGGGTGCCTCGGCGGACCAGTCCTCCCCGGCCGAGAGGTCCGGTCCGGGCGACCGGACGGGCTTCGGCGGAACCGGAACCGCAGAGTGGGCCGGAGCCTGAGCGGCCGGCGGGTTCGCCGGGGGCGGCGGGGTCTGGGGGGCCGGCGGGGCCGCGGCCGGTGGAGTGGAGGGACGCCGGGGATTCGAGGCGCGCCGCGCTTCCGTACTCATGCACCCCCCGTTTCCTCGCACCGGGCTGTCGGACGCCCCGTGACTCGGCGAGCCGTTTCGTGTCGCGCGAGAGGTCGCCACGGGCACGCATACCCGCGCCGGGACACCGTCACCCCGGGCAGGGCCCGCCGGGGCAAGGTCGTTCCTCCCTGCGTCCGCGTCACTCTACGGGTTGACACGCCTCGGGCGGGAACCAGTACGAGGCCCCGGGGCATCTGCCCGGAACGTCCCCCTACCCTGCGGTAATGGAGTCTGGCAGTCTTCGCTCATGACAGCCCGTGCCTCCGACAGGGCCCGCTACGACCGGGCCACCGCTCACCTCGACGCCCCCGTCGCCATCGTGGACCTGGAGGCCTTCGACGCGAACGCGGACGATCTGGTTCGCAGGGCCGGCGGGAAGCCGATCCGTGTCGCCAGCAAGTCCGTCCGCTGCCGCACCCTCCTGGAACGCGTCCTGGCACGCGACGGTTTCGCGGGGATCATGTCGTTCACCCTGGCCGAGTCGCTGTGGCTGGCCAGGTCCGGTTTCGACGACGTCCTGCTCGCCTATCCGTCGGCCGACCGCAAGGGTTACGCCGAGCTGACCTCCGACCCCAAGCTCGCCGCCGCGGTGACCGTCATGGTCGACGATCCGGCGCAGCTCCGCCTCATCGACGAGGCACGCGAGGGCGGTACCGAGGTCGTGCGGGTCTGCCTGGAGCTGGACACCTCGCTCAAGCTGTTCGGCGGCCGGGTGCGGGTCGGGGCGCTGCGTTCACCGCTGTACTCCCCCGCCCAGGTGGCCGAGATGGCCCGTGCCGTCAAACGCGCCCCCGGGTTCAAACTGGTGGGGATCATGGCGTACGAGGGTCACATCGCCGGTGTCGGTGACGCGGTCTCGGGACGGCCGTTGCGCTCGCGTGCCGTGCGGCTGATGCAGGCCACCGCCCGCAAGGAGCTCGCCCAGCGGCGCGCGGAGGTCGTCCGGGCGGTCCGGGCCGTGGAGCCGGACCTCGAATTCGTCAACGGCGGCGGCACCGGAAGCGTCCAGCACACGGCCGCCGAGGACGCGGTCACCGAGATAGCGGCCGGTTCGGGGCTGTACGTGCCGAGGCTCTTCGACAACTACACGTCCTTCAGCGGACGCCCGGCGGCGCTGTTCGCCCAGCCCGTGGTGCGGCGGCCGGGCGTGGGTGTGGTGACCGTGCTGGGCGGCGGCTACCCCGCGTCCGGGGCCGCGGGCGCGGACCGGCTGCCCGTCCCGTATCTGCCGGAGGGACTGTCGTACGACCCCCAGGAGGGTCCCGGCGAGGTGCAGACCCCGCTGCTCGGCTCCCCGGCGGACGATCTGCTCATCGGCGACAAGGTGTGGTTCCGGCACGCGAAGGCCGGTGAGCTGTGCGAGCGGTTCGACACCCTGCACCTCGTGGAGGGTGACACGGTCACGGCCTCCGTCCCGACCTATCGCGGCGAGGGCCACACCTTCCTCTGATCCGCGGGACCACGCCCGCCCGGCCCGGAGACGCCTGTCCGTCCCCCGGCCGGGTGGGCGTCGTTCAGTCGGACGGGCCGATGCTGCTGCCCACACCGCCGCCGGCGTCCTTCTGGCCCACCGAGCGGATGCCTTCGGTGATCCGGTCCATGTCGGCCACCGGTGGCGCGTCGGCGCCGGCGTCGATGGCGAACCGGACGATGACCAGGGACTGCGAGCCCACGCTGGACGGGAAGGCCAGCGACTCGACGTAACCCCCGGGCCCCACACCGGTCTTGACCTTCCAGCGCACGAGATACCCGGCGCGCCCGGCGACGGCGACCGAGCCGGACTTCACCAGCCGGTGGGAGGCGATGCCCCGGAAGGGCCGGCTGCCGACGAGGTCGTGGCCGTACGCGCTGTCGGCGGCGTCCTCGATGTCCCCCTCGGCGAGGACCTTCGGTGAGGTCTCGTCGGTGGCCGTCGCGGTACGGACATCGACCCGGCCGTGCCGGCACAGACCGGGGTCGCCCGGGCAGTCGTAGGTCCGCGGGGTCGTCAGCACCGTGTCGTGGTCGGCGACGTACTGCGGTTTCGCCCAGCCGTCGAGGACCGGGAAGGTGATGCCGTCGAGTTCGTCAACGACGACGGACGGGTCACCGGCGGACGGCGAGGCGCCGGACGGGGACGGCGAGGGGTCGTCGGACGGGGTGGGCGACGCGGTCGCGGGCGTGGTCCGTGTCGCGGCCTCGTCGCCTCCGTCGTCGTCGCGCAGCAGTACGGCGCCGGTGACGATCGCGGCCACGAGGACGACGGCGGCCGTCACGAGGGCGACGGCCTTGGCCCGGCCGGAGCCGGATCCGCCGGGCGACGGGGCCTGTATCAGGGGCTGTTGCGGGGTCTCGGGCTGACGCCGGTGGTCGGTCCACGCGGTTCCGTCCCACCAGCGCTCGACGAGCGGGTACGACGGGTCGCGGTACCAGCCGGGAGGAGGTGTCATGCTCATCCCGGCACTCTAGTGCCGCGGCCGGCAGCGTTCGCCACGGCATCAGGACGTACCGGGAGCGGCGGTACACGGGGTCCGCGGGTCGGGCGCGACCGGGCCGCCCCCCTCCCCGCGGACCGGCCGGTTCCGCTACAGCGGTGTGACGTACGCGCCCGAAATGCCCCCGTCCACCAGGAAGTCGGTGGCGTTCACGAAGGAGGAGTCGTCGCTGGCGAGGAACGCGACGGCCGCCGCGACCTCGTCCGCCTCGGCGAACCGTCCGACCGGGATGTGCACGAGCCGTCGCGCGGCCCGCTCGGGGTCCTTGGCGAACAGCTCCTGGAGCAGTGGGGTGTTGACCGGGCCGGGGCACAGGGCGTTGACCCGGATGCCCTCCCGGGCGAACTGGACGCCCAGTTCACGGGACATGGCCAGCACCCCGCCCTTGGAGGCCGTGTACGAGATCTGGGAGGTCGCCGCGCCCATGCGGGCCACGAACGAGGCGGTGTTGATGACGGAGCCCCTGCCCTGGCGGCGCATGTAGGGGATGGCGGCCTTGCAACAGAGGTACACGGAGGTGAGGTTGACCTCCTGGACGCGCTTCCACGCCTCCAGGCCGGTGTCCAGGATGGAGTCGTCGTCGGGCGGCGAGATGCCCGCGTTGTTGAAGGCGATGTCTACCGAGCCGTAGGTGTCGTACGCGGTCCTGAACAGGTTCTCGACCTGCTCCGGGTCGGTCACGTCGACCTTGACGAAGATTCCGCCGACCTCCGCGGCCACGGCCTTTCCGTGCTGCTCGTCGATGTCGCCGCAGACGACGTGGGCGCCCTCGGAGGCGAGCCTGCGCGCGGTGGCGAGGCCGATGCCGCTGGCGGCGCCGGTGATGACGGCGGTGCGGCCCACCAGGCGGCGGCAGATGGTCTCGGGGGTGTCTGAAGTCACTGTGCGGGACCCTCCGTGCTGATGAAGACGTTCTTGGTCTCGGTGAAGGCGGTGAGCGCGTCCGGGCCGAGTTCACGGCCGATTCCCGACTGCTTGAAGCCGCCGAAGGGGGTCCAGTAGCGCACGCTGGAGTGGGAGTTGACGGACAGGTTGCCGGCGCGGACGGCCTGGGAGACGCGCAGGGCACGGCCGACGTCGCGGGTCCAGATGGAGCCGGACAGGCCGTAGTCGGTGGCGTTGGCGAGCCGGACGGCGTCGGCCTCGTCCTCGAAGGGCAGCACGACGGCGACGGGGCCGAAGACCTCCTCCACGGCCACGCGCGCGCCGGGTTCGACGCCGGTGAGGACGGTGGGCGCGAACCAGAACCCGGGGCCGCCGGGGGCCTTGCCCCGGATGCCGGGGGCGTCGGCGTCGACGTAGGACCGTACGCGTTCCAGCTGGGCCGCGGAGATCAGCGGGCCCATCTGGGTCCGCTCGTCGGAGGGGTCGCCGACGACGACGGACTCGACGGCCGGGGCGAGGAGTTCGAGGAAGCGGTCGTGGACGGAGCGCTGGACGAGGATGCGGGTGCGGGCGCAGCAGTCCTGGCCGGAGTTGTCGAGGAAGGACATGGGGGCGGAGGCGGCGGCGGCCTCGATGTCGGCGTCGGCGAAGACGATGTTCGGGCTCTTGCCGCCGAGTTCGAGGGTGACGCGTTTGAGGAGGGCGGAGCCTTTCGCCAGCACCTGCTTGCCGACGGTGGTCGACCCGGTGAAGACGATCTTGGCGACGCCGGGGTGGGAGACGAGCGCGTCGCCCGCGACGGGACCGGCGCCGGGCAGGACCTGGAAGAGGTGCTCGGGCAGGCCCGCCTCCAGGGCGAGTTCGGCCAGCCGCAGTGCCGTGAGCGGGGTCGTCTCGGCGGGTTTGAGGATGACGGCGTTGCCCGCGGCGAGGGCGGGTGCGGTGCCCCAGGCGGCGATGGGCATCGGGAAGTTCCAGGGCGCGATGACGCCGACGACGCCGAGCGGTTCGAGGAGGGTGATGTCGAGGCCGCCGGGGACCGGGATCTGACGGCCGGTCAGCCGCTCGACGCCCCCAGCGGCGTAGTCGAGCAGATCGCGCACGTTGCCCGCCTCCCAGCGGGCGTTGCCGAGGGTGTGTCCGGCCTCGCGGACCTCCAGGCGGGCCAGTTCCTCCAGGTGGCCGTCGACGACGGAGGCGAAGCGGCGCAGCAGCCTGGCCCGGTCGGCGGGCGCGAGGGCGGCCCATCCGGCCTGCGCCCGGCCGGCCCGTACGACGGCGTCCGCCACGTCCTGGGCGGTGGCGGCCGGGACGGTGGCCACGACCTCCTCGGTGGCCGGGTCGAGCACCCGGAGTTCGTGGTCGTACGGGGGTGAGGTGGACGGGTGCGACGGGCGCGGGTGCGGCGCGTCCGGGTGCGATGCGTGCGGGTGCGGCAAGGGGGTCCTCACATGCGTTCGAAGGAGCGGCGCAGCTCCCAGTCGGTCACCGCGGCGTCGAAGGCCTCCAGTTCGACGCGCGCCATGTTGCGGTAGTGCTCGACCACCTCGTCGCCGAAGGCGGCCCGGGCGATCGGGCTGTTCTCCCAGAGCTCGGCGGCCTCGCGCAGGGTGGTGGGGACGTGCGCGTACTCGGCGGTGTAGGCGTTGCCCGAGCAGGCCTCGGGCAGTTCCAGCTTCCGCTCGATGCCGTAAAGGCCGGCCGCGACGAGTCCGGCGACGGCCAGGTGCGGGTTGACGTCGCCGCCGGGCAGCCGGTTCTCGAAGCGCGTCGAGCGGCCGTGGCCGACGACGCGCAGCGAGCAGGTGCGGTTGTCGTATCCCCAGGCGACGGCGGTGGGCGCGAAGGAGCCCGGCTGGAAGCGCTTGTACGAGTTGATGTTGGGCGCGTACAGGAGGGAGAAGTCGCGCAGCGCGGCGAGCTGTCCGGCGAGGAAATGGCGCATGACCTCCGACATGCCGCCGGGGTCCTGGGCGGAGCCCGCCATCACGTTGGTGCCGTCGGCGTCGGCCAGGGAGAGGTGGATGTGACAGGAGTTGCCCTCGCGCTCGTTGTACTTGGCCATGAAGGTGAGGGAGACGCCCTCCTGGGAGGCGATCTCCTTGGCGCCGGTCTTGTAGATCGCGTGCTGGTCGCAGGTGACGAGGGCTTCGTCGTACTTGAAGGCGATCTCGTGCTGGCCGGGGTTGCACTCGCCCTTGGCGGATTCGACGGTGAGGCCCGCGGCCTGCATCTCGTTGCGGATGCGGCGCAGCAGGGGCTCGATGCGGCCGGTCCCGAGGACCGAGTAGTCGATGTTGTACTGGTTGGCCGGGGTGAGCCCCCGGTAGCCGCTGTCCCAGGCCTGTTCGTAGGTGTCCTTGAAGACGATGAACTCCAGCTCGGTGCCGACCTGGGCGGTGTAGCCGAGTGCGGCGAGGCGTTCGAGCTGGCGGCGCAGGATCTGGCGGGGTGCGGCGACCACCGGCGAGCCGTCGTTCCAGGCGAGGTCGGCGACGAGCAGGGCGGTGCCGGCGTTCCAGGGCACGCGTCGCAGGGTCGTGAGATCGGGGTGCATGGCGAAGTCGCCGTATCCCCGGTCCCAGGAGGACATGGCGTATCCGTCGACGGTGTTCATGTCGGTGTCGACGGCGAGGAGGTAGTTGCAGCCCTCCGTCCCGTGCTCCAGGACCTCGTCGAGGAAGAAGGCCGCGGCGAACCGCTTGCCCTGGAGCCGCCCCTGCATGTCGGGGAAGGCCAGGACGACCGTGTCGATGTCACCGGCCTCGACGAGGACGCGCAGTTCGTCGACGGAGAGCGGGGGTGTGCGGTCTGCCACCGGAAAAGCCTCCTTGGGTCAGCCGAGGGCCATAAGGTATTGCGGAGAACCATTGCTTGGGAAGGGGGCGCGACCTGATGACGCGGGCGCAACCCGACCGTGGGACGGACGACCGGCTGACGTCGGTCCTGCGGCCGGTGCGGGCGGGCAACGGCTTCGAGGAGGCGCTGGAGCAGATCCTCCAGATCGTCCGGCTCGGCCTGGTACCGGGCGGGGAACGGCTGCCCTCCGAGCGGGAGTTGGCCGACCGGCTGGGCATCAGCCGGGTGACGCTGCGCGAGGTCCTGAAGGTGCTCCAGGACCAGGGGCTGGTCGAGTCGCGGCGCGGCCGGTACGGCGGCACCTTCGTGCTGGCCCGCACGGACACACCGGGCGAGCACGAGCTGCGCCGCCGGGTCGCCGCGGTCGACATCGAGGACGTACTGCGTTTCCGCGAGGTACTGGAGGTGGGCGCGGCCGGGCTGTGCGCGACGCACGGGCTCGACGCGGACCGGGCGCTGCGGCTGCGCGAGGCGCTGGAGCGGACGAACGACGCCCCGCTGGCCGAGTACCGGCGCCTGGACACCATGCTCCACCTGACCCTCGCCGAGCTGTGCGGCTCCCCGTCCCTCGCCGCGCGGTACGCGGCCGTCCGGGCCGGCGTCAACGACCTCCTCGACTGCATCCCGCTCCTCGTCCGCAATCTGGAGCACTCGCAGCGTCAGCACACCGCGATCGTCGAGGCGGTGCTCGACGGGGACGCGGACGGTGCGCGGGAGATGATGCGGGAGCACTGCGCGGGCACGGCGGCACTGCTGCGGGGGTTCCTGGCATGAGCCGGACGTGACGCGTGGAGCCCCTGTGTTTCCGCTCCCCACCCCGCAAAGGTATGAGACCTTTCCATTGAAGCCATGGAAGACACATGGAAGTCATGGAAGCCATGGGCGCTGCGGAGGCCATTGGCGCCATGGAAGCCGTCGCCGTTCATGGGCGTCGTGGCGACCCGGATCCGAGGGAGTAGCGCGTGGGCAGGCCGCTGATCGGTGTGAGTACGTATCTGGAGGCCGCGGCGCGCTGGGGCGTGTGGGAGCTGGAGGCAGCGCTGCTGCCGGCCGGCTATCCGCGGCTCGTGCAGCGGGCGGGCGGACTGGCCGCGATGCTGCCGCCGGACGATCCGGACCTGGCGCGCGAGACGGTCGCCCGGCTCGACGCGGTGGTCGTCGCGGGCGGCCCCGACGTCGACCCCGCCCGGTACGGCGCCGAGCGCTCCCCGCGTACGGGCCCGCCCGCCCCCGAGCGCGACGCCTGGGAACTCGCCCTGATCCGGGCCGCGCTGGACTCCGGCACCCCGCTCCTCGGCATCTGCCGGGGCCACCAGCTCCTGAACGTGTCCCTCGGCGGCACGCTCGTCCAGCACCTCGACGGGCATGTGAAGGACACCGGTGTCATCGGACACCACGAGGTGACACCCGTACCGGGGACGCGGTACGCCGGGCTCGTACCGGAACCGTGCGCCGTGCCGACGTACCACCATCAGGCGGTGGACCGCCTCGGTGCGGGTCTGCTGGCCTCGGCGCACGCGGCCGACGGCACCGTGGAGGCGATCGAACTCTCCGGCTCCGCCTGGGTGCTGGGAGTCCAGTGGCACCCGGAGATGGGAGACGACCTGCGGGTGATGCGGGGCTTGGTGACAGCGGCGACCTGAACGATCCGGGCCCCCGGACGGGCTGAGACCTTCCGGGGCCGGACAGGAGAATTCAGCCCCTCCGGCGTGTGAGGAGCGGGGGTCCGGGGGGGGCGCCCCCCCGGACCGGTCCCGGACGGGGGGCAGGGGGGAAATAATACCCACCCGCTACACCAGCGCCCCCCCGGGTACGGGACGGGCAGGGGCGGAGGGGGCGAAAGAAGTCCGTCCCGCTACTCCTGCGCCCCCCGCGTCAGGGACAGCAGATCGCGGGCCGGCCCCGTGGGCCGGTGCCCCGTCGGCCAGACGGCCCGCAGGGCGCGGGTGAGCCGCACGTCGGCGAGCGGGATACCCACCAGCCGGTGGGCGGACAGCTCCTCGCCCAGGGCGAGTTCACTCAGGACGGCGGGCCCCGCGCCGCTGACGGCGGAGGCCTTGACCGCCGTCGTGGAGGACAGCTCGATCAGCGGCCGCGCGAGCCCACCGAGCGCGGAGTCGAGAACCTGACGCGTACCGGACCCCTCCTCCCGCAGGATGAGCGGCGTGGCCGCCAGCTCCGCCGCCGCGAGGGGCGCCCGGCGGCGCGCCCAGGGATGCCCCGGCGCCGTCACCACGATCAGCCGGTCGTGCGCGATGACGGTGGCGTCGAGACCGGACGGCACCGAGAGCCCCTCGACGAAACCGAGGTCCGCCTCGCCCGCCAGCAGCCGCTCGGCGACGGCGACGGAGTTCCCGGCGAGCAGCGACACGGCCGTGTCGGGACGCTGCGCGCGCAGGGCGATCAGCCAGCCGGGCAGCAGATACTCGGCGATGGTCATGCTCGCGGCCACCCGCAGCCGCGAGTCGCGCCGGTCGCGCAGGGCCTGCGCCCCGGCGTCGAACGCCTCGGCCGCGTCCACCACCCGCCGGGCCCAGTCCGTGACGAGCGCCCCCTCGCGGGTGAGCCGCGACCCGCGCGGCGACCTGTCGACGAGCGCCACCCCGAGCAGCCGCTCCATGGAGCGGATACGGCTGCTGGCCGCCGGCTGGGTGATCCCCACCTCCCGTGCGGCGCGCCCGAGACTGCCGAGGCGGGCCACCGCCAGCAGCAGTTCCAGCGCACCCAGATCGGGTACCCGGTGCGCGATCCCGGCGCCGGGCCGCTCCTCAGCACCGCTACCCATGACGATCCTCAGCGCTGCTGCTCATAAAGCCAGCTTATGCCGTCATAGGTGCGTGCTCCCTGGTGGGGAGCCCCCGGGCGGACGACCGTGGTGTCATGGTCACCGCAGCCCAGCCCCTCTCCGCCCATCAGGCGGGAACCGTCCCCGGCACGAACACCCCCCGTGTCCCGGGAAGCCGCGCCGTCGCCGCGGTCCGGCATCTCGGCCCGAACTGGTACGCCTCCGTGATGGGTACGGCGATCGTGGCCACGGCGGGAGCCGGACTTCCCGTGGACGTCCCGGGCCTGCGCACCGCCTGCACCGCCGTGTGGGCCCTCTCCCTCGCCCTGCTGCTTTCGCTGCTCACCGCCCGCGCCCTGCACTGGACGTACCACCGCGACCAGGCCCGTGCCCACCTCCTCGACCCCGCCATGGCTCCCTTCTACGGCTGCCTGTCGATGGCCCTGCTCGCCGTGGGCGGCGGCACCCTGCTGGTCGGCCGGGACTGGATCGGAACACCGGCGGCCCTCGCCGTGGACACCGTCCTGTTCACCGCCGGGACGCTGATCGGACTCACCGCCGCCGTGGCCGTCCCGTACCTCATGGTCGTACGGCATCGCATCGAGCCCGGACAGGCCTCCCCCGTGTGGCTGCTGCCGATCGTCGCGCCGATGGTGTCGGCCGCGCTCGGCCCCCTCCTCGTTCCGCACCTGCCGGCCGGACAGCCCCGGGAGACGCTGCTCCTCGCCTGTGTCGCGATGTTCGGGATCAGCCTGGTGGCCACCTTCGTGATGCTGCCGATGGTCTTCGCCCGGCTCGTCACCTCGGGTCCGCTGCCGCTCGCGCTCACCCCGACGCTGTTCCTCGTGCTCGGCCCGCTGGGCCAGTCGACGACCGCGGTGGGCAAGTTCGCGGACGTCGCCCCCGGCGTGGTGCCGGCCCCCTTCGACCAGGGCTTCGCGCTCCTCGCCGTGCTCTACGGCGTCCCCGTGCTGGGTTTCGCGCTGCTGTGGCTCGCGCTGGCCGTCGCGCTGACCGTACGGGCCCGCCGCCAGGGCATGGGTTTCGCGATGACCTGGTGGGCCTTCACCTTCCCTGTGGGCACCTGCGTCACCGGCGCGGAGGGCCTGGCCCGGCACACAGGCCTGGCCGCCTTCGAGGTGCTGGCCGTCGCCCTGTACGCCCTCCTGCTGACCGCCTGGTCGGTGGCCACGGCCCGAACCACCCACGGCCTGCTCACCGGCAAACTGCTCACAGCGCCCCGGTGAAACACCTTCCACCGGGAGCCGGACCTGGCCGCCGTCCGAGAGGGGCGTTCCCGCACCATGCGGAAACGGGACAGGATGACGTGGATCAAGCCGAGCTTTCTGTGGATGGTCTACCGCTCCGGTTGGGGTACGAAGGAGGGTCAGGAGACCGTTCTGGCCGTCGAGATCAGTCGCGAGGGCGCTGAATCGCTTCTCCCTCACTCGTTCGAGCGGAGCGAAAGTGCTCCTGCCCGCTAGGCTGAGGCGTGGGACAGAATCGCGCCCATGGGAGCAGCCATGACCACCTCAGCCGCTGAGCAACCACTCATCCCTCAGCCGCCCGCAACGGTCACCGCGCTACGGCAGGCCATCAGTCAGATCGCACCTGCCTCGCTCCCCGCCTTCACGCGGGAGCTGGACCAGGCCGCCGACCAGTCCCGGCAGGGCTCCGATCTTGCCCCTCTCCGGCGATTCATCACCCAGTGGGCCGTCTATGTCCATATCCAACGCCAGCCCGGTCTGGCAGCAGATTTCCGCCGCTGGGAGAACACCGCTGAAGCGGGCGACGCCAGGCAGGCACGACAGGCCGCCGCCGAGATCGGACGACTTCTCGACGAGGCTCACACGGCCGTCGGTCTATCAACCCGGTGAGCACGGACTGGCACTGGGAATACGACCCTGATGACGACCATGTGGCAGGCGGCCTCCCCGCCCACGTCGTGACGGAAGTCGAACGCCTGGCCGACCAACTCATCGACCTCGCCAGTACGGGAATCGACGTCAGCGATCTCGGCAACGGCCCAAGACCGGGCGGTCTACGTCGCATGGACGCTGCCGGCGGATGGTTCTACTTCCTCGTGGCCCCGCGCGAGCCACTCATCATCATCGTCCGCATCGTTCCCCCGTTCGACGCTCTGTAGCGACTGCACCGGCAGTCCCTCCTTCCGGGAGCCGTCCTGGACGAGACCGGATATCGGCCTCCGGGGCCGTAGCTGCCACGGACCAGCAGCCGCAAGAGGTCTGTGAACACGGCTTGACATGGATCATGCGATACCGCCGCCTGTCGCGAGACTACGAAGCCCTGCCCCAGCGATCGCGGGCGATGATCCACCGGTACCTCCCCTGGATGGGCGGGCGCGCGGGTGGCGCATCCCCCTTGAGAGCTACAGGGATTGTCCATGTGGGGGTGACTCGCGGACGTCGGCGGGTTCCTAGCGTGGTTGTCAGGTCGCCATCGGTGCGACCACCATCACCAGGGGAGGCCACGATGGGCACGACGTCCACCGCACCGCACGGCACAGGATCCGGTCCGGACGAAGAGGGCGACGGGCGGGGCGGCCGTTTCGGCCGGATCGTTCGGTCTCCACTCGGCTGGATGCTGACGGGCATGGTCGGTGTCGGTCTCGTCTCGGGCCTGACCGCGACGGGTCCCGGTCCGGTGCCGGCGCTGGGAGCGGCTGCCGCGGTGGCCGTGTACTGGGCGGTCATGCGTTTCGTCGCACGACGCTCCACGCCGGAGATCGCCCGGCATGGGGCCGGCCGGGAGTTACTGCTCGGCGGCGGGATCGGCCTGGGCTTCATCCTCGTGTCCGCGCTCCTGATCACGGCTCTCGGGGGCTACTCGTTCTCCTGGGCGGGCAACGGCTTCGTGTCGGTCGTGTGGTCCGCGGTCATGGTGCAGATCGGCGCGGCGGTCACCGAGGAGTTGCTGTTCCGTGGTCTCGCCCTGCAGGCCCTGGAGCAGTTGTGGGGCAGCCGGGCCGCCGTCGCGATCACCGGGCTGTTCTTCGGCGTCGCCCACCTGGGGGCTCCCGGAGCCAATGGGTGGAGCGCGGTGGCGATCGCTCTCGAGGCGGGCGCCATGCTCGGTGCCGCGTTCCTGTGGCGGCGCAGCATCTGGTTCGTCGTGGGTCTGCACTTCGCCTGGAACACTGTCGAGCAGTTGCTCGGCATCCCGGTCTCCGGACACACCCCCGCGGGTCTGTACACCGTCGACGTCCATGGTTCCGCCCTGCTGACCGGCGGCGGATTCGGGCTGGAGGCGTCGATCGTGCCCATCGTCATCAGCGTACTGATCACCGTCTCGATGGCCGTCCTCGCCCACCGGCGCGGCGGTCTGCTGCCCCGGCGGCGGGCCCGGCACTGAGACAGGTCGACTGGAGGAATCGGAAGTGAAGTCCCGTCAGGCACTCTGGAGTCCCTCGCTGTTCCGGGTACCACTCGACCGGTGGAGCGAGCGGGATGCCTCCGTCAAGGACGGCGTGCTTGCTCTGGTGCTCGCCCTGCTGGCCTTCGTGCCGACCCTGTCGAACATCGGAGGGCAGATCGGCGATCTGCCCGAGCGGCCGGCGAACGCGCTGGGCATCGGGCTGGTCCTGGCCCAGACCCTGCCGTCGGCGGCCCGCCGCCGGTGGCCCGCCGCCTGTCTGGCCGTCGTCGCGGGCGCGTTCGCCGTGCACCAGGCGCTGGGCTTCGCGACGACGTTCGGGAGCGTGGGGCTGTATCTCGCCCTGTACTCCGCCGGGGCCCATCAGGTCGGCCTCCGCCGCGCCGTGGCCGTCGTGGCGAGCGCGGCCTACGCCGTACTGGCCGTCGTCCTGCACCACCTCGGCTCACCGCAGGGAATCCCGGACTATCTCGCGTTCTATCTGACTCTGGCCGCGATCTGGCTGGTGGGGGGTGCCGTACGCATGCGGCGAGGGGAAGAAGCGGAGCGGCGGCGGCTGGCCGCCGAGGTGGCCACGGCCGCCGAGCGGGCACGGATCGCCCGCGAACTGCACGACGTGGTCACCCATCATGTGACGGCCATGGTGGTCCAGTCCGACGCGGCGCAGTTCCTGCTCACGTCCGCGCCGGAACGGGCCGGGGAGGGACTGGTGGCCGTCAGCGACACCGGCCGTCGGGCTCTGACGGAACTGCGGTACCTGCTCGGTGTGCTGGAGGCGACCGGTGAGTCCGCGGTCGCCGACCCGGCGCGGGCGGACCGGGCCCCGGCCCTGGGGCGGGTGTCAGACCTGGTCGAACAGGCCCGCAGGTCGGGTCAGCCGGTCGAGTTCGGCGAGCGGGGCGAGCGGCGGGCGCGGTCCGTGGACGTGGAGCTGGCCACGTACCGCGTGGTGCAGGAGGCGCTCACGAACGCGATGAGGCACGCGTCCGGGCAGATGACACACGTCCTGGTCCGGCATCACGAGGAGCACGTCGAGATCAAGGTGACGACCGACGCGCCCGCCGCCTCCCCGGCGACCGTGCCGGTCACGCGGAGGCCTGGCCCGGCGGGCGGACGGGGTCTGGCCGGATTACGTGCACGGGTGAGGATGCTCGATGGTGAACTGGAGGCCGGAGCCCGGCCCGAGGGCGGGTTCGAGGTCCGTGCGACGATTCCGTCCCAGCCCGTTCAGGAGTGACCCCGTGAGCGATGCGCCGCAACCCGTCCGTGTACTCGTCTGCGACGACCAGGCGCTGGTGCGGACCGGCTACGTCACCATCTTCTCCGCGCAGCCCGACATCGAGGTCGTCGGGGAGGCCGAGAACGGGCACGCGGCGGTGGAAGCGGCACGGCGGCTGCGGCCCGACGTGGTGGTGATGGACATCCGGATGCCCCTGCTCGACGGCATCCAGGCGACCCGGCAACTGGCCGGTCCCGATGCCCGGGTCCCGCCGAAGGTGCTGGTCGTCACCACGTTCAACGTCGATGCCTACGTCTACGACGCGCTGCGGGCCGGAGCCAGCGGCTTCCTCCTCAAGGACGCGCCTCCCGCGGAGCTGGTGAACGGGATCCGTACGGTCGCCCGGGGCGAGGCCCTGCTGGCGCCCGCCGTCACCCGCCATCTGATTGGTCACTTCGCCGAACACCTGCGGCCGGCCGACACCTCCCGGCAGGCCAGGGAAGACCTCGTACGCGCGCTGGCCCCCCGCGAGCTGGACGTGCTCCGGCAGATCGCCGAGGGGCTGTCGAACGCGGAGATCGCCGCGGCGTTGTTCATCACCCCCGAGACGGTCAAGACCTACGTTTCGCGGATCCTGGCCAAACTCGGCCTGCGCGACCGGGTCCAGGCGGTCGTCCTCGCCTACCGGGTCGGGCTGATCCCGGCGGCCGACTGACCGGGGCCGACCCTGCCGCGCCCGGCCCGGGTCATGCCGTCCCCGCGAAGGTCTGTGAACGTGGGTCGACTTGGGTCACCCAGCAGAATGCACAGACCCTTTTCCGTGCCTGGAGGGATGCCATACTCGGCACATGACCAGTCGCAGCCGCGACCGCCTCGCCGATGTCCACGGCGTCGTGGTCACGCACATGCGCGACTATCGGATCGACTCCGTCGTGCCGCTCGGCGAGGGTCTGGACAACCTGGCGTACGAGGTCAACGGTGAGCTGATCGTGCGCTTCAGCAAGGAGCCCGACCTGGCACGGCGGACCGCCCTGGTGGGCCGCGAGGCCCGCGTGCTTGCCGCGGTGGCCGGGATCTCGCCGCTGCCCGTCCCCGAACCGACGTTCACGGTCGCGGAGCAGGGGTGTCTGGCGTACCGCAAGCTCCCCGGCGCGCCACTGCTGGACATGCCGCGACACCGGCGATCGGCCCACGGCGCGTCGATCGCCGCCACGCTCGGCGAACTGCTGACCGCGCTGCACGCTGTTCCGATCGAACGGCTGGCCGGTCTGGTGGACGCGGACCACCAGCCGCCGGCCGAGTGGCGGCATGAGGCCACGGAGAACTATGTGACGGTGGCCGGGCGGATACCGGCGGCGTACCGTCGGCCCGTCGAGGCGTTCTTGGATGCCGCACCACCGCACGATGAATGGACCCCGGCGTTCTCCCACAACGATCTGGGGATCGAACACGTTCTCATCGACCCGGTTGCGTGGACGGTGACCGGCATCATCGACTGGAGCGATGCGGCCATCGTCGATCCGGCCTACGACTTCGGGCTTCTCCACCGCGATCTCGGCCCTGCCGCCACCCGCGCCGCCATCAGCAGCTATCGAACCGACGCCAACGACCTCGCGGCTCTCGGCGAGCGCGCCCTGTTCTACGCCAGGTGCGGTGTCTTCGAGGACCTGGCCCACGGCATCGAGACGGAACAGGACAGATACGTCGACAAGAGCCTTGCCGCGATGCGATGGCTGTTTCCGCGCTAGCCGCCCACGCCGACCGAGCCTCGCTCAGGGTGCGCCTGCCCCCGCGGCACCTGCACGGCGACCGGCCCGTGTCGAGCCCGCGAACGCATGCTGGAGCACACAGTTGGGCAGTGTGACGTGTCACAGACAACGCGGCGTCACTGTGGGAACTTCAAGTGCCCGCCGTACCGGCCGAGTTGCTGAGGCACCGAAAGTGGGGTCCGGCCGGGCGGCCCGCGTGTGGAGAGGATCGAATGCGCTCTTTGGAAGCCCTGACGCTCGATCAGGTCGTCGACATGGCTCGCTATCCCCTGTCGGACCTCGCGGGCACCCGGGGACAGGCCGTGGTCTCCCGCGCCCGGCGCGAGCTGTCGGCTCTCGGCTGCACCGTGCTGCCGGACTTCATCCGCCCGTCGCTGCGCGATGTGCTGCGGCAGGAGTGCTCGGCCATCGCGCCCCGGGCGCACCACGACGTCGAGACGGTGAACGTCTACAACATCGCGGTGGACTCGGCGCTGCCGGAGGACCATCCGGGCCGGAGGACCTTCGAGCGGGGCAACGCGTTCGTCGCGCGGGACCGCATCCCCGCGGACTCGCTCATCAGCCGGCTCTACTCCGACACGGTGTTCCGGGACTTCGTCGCCCGCTGCTTCGAACTGCCGGAGCTGCACGAGCTGGCGGACCCGCTCTCCGGTCTGGTTCTCAACGTCGTCGCGCCGGGCATGGAACACCCCTGGCACTTCGACACCAACGAGTTCACCGTGAGCATGCTCACCCAACAGGCGCAGTCCGGCGGCGTCTTCGAGTACTGCCCGAACATCCGGACCGCGCGGGACGAGAACTTCGACGACGTCCGGGACGTGGTGGACGGCCGGGGCGAGCGGTTGACCCGGCGCCTCCCCCTGCAACCGGGCGACCTGCAATTGTTCAAAGGGCGCTACTCGCTGCACCGCGTGAGCCCGGTGCACGGCGGGATCGCGCGCCACTCCGCGATATTCGCCTACAGCGAGCGCCCCGGCGTCATCGGGAGCGTGGAACGGACCCGGCAGCTCTTCGGCCGGGTGCTGCCCGAGCACCTGGCGGCCGAGGGCCGGGCGGTCCGCGGCGACCGGCTCCTGGACTAGTTGCCTGCTTCGGCACTGGCGGGCGGCGAGAACGCGGTGCCGCCGTAGGCCAATTCCCCCTGCGCGATCCCACGGAGGAGTAAGCCCTGTGCGTTTCGACGTGACCGGAAAAGTCACACTCGACCACATCTACGACCAGCCCGATCCGCGAACCTACTTCAGGGTGCTGCGCCCGCTCGACTACGGCGTTCCGCAGCAGGCCAAGCCCTACTTCTCCAAGATCATCACGGAGTACCGGGAGTCCCGGCACGTCGCGGTCCCGAAAGTGCTGGACATCGGCTGCTCGTACGGAATCAACGCCGCCCTGCTCAAGTACGACGCGACCATGGACGAGCTGTACGCGCGCTACGGCGACGAGGCTCGTGCGGGTGAGAGCCGCGAGGCGCTGCTGGCCCGCGACCGGGAGCTGGCCCGGTCGCGCCGGCCCCCGCAGGCGATCCGCTTCGTCGGCCTCGACACCTCCGGCAGCGCGCTGTCCTACGCGCGTGAGGCCGGCTTCCTCGACGACGTGGTGCACGCCGACCTGGAGGAGCGCGAGCCCACGCCGCGACAGCGCGCCCAGCTCTCGGGTACGGACCTCGTGATCTCGACGGGCTGCATCGGCTACGTCACCGAGCGGACGCTCACGCGCGTCGTCCGGGCGCAGGGCGTCCACCGGCCCTGGATGGCGCACTTCGTGCTGCGGATGTTCCCGTTCGACCCCGTCGAAAGCGCGTTGGCGAGTCTGGGCTACCGGACCGTCCGCGTCGACGAGGTGTTCAGACAGCGGCGGTTCGCCTCCCCGCAGGAGCAGGCGCTCGTGCTCGACAGCATGTCGGCCGCGGGGGTGGATCCGCGGGGCCTGGAGGCGGAAGGCTGGCTGTACGCACAGCTCTACCTTTCCCGGCCGTACGACATCACAGGTACCGACGATCCGAATCGAGAACAGAGTTGAAGACCAGTCAGGATGGCTCGGACAACGCGACCTTCGCCCAGGAGGACAGCCTCCCGCGTGTGCCGTTGCCTACGCTGGAAGCGAGCTGCGAGAGGTTTCTCGCCTGGTGCACGCCCCTGCTGACCGCCGACGAGCGGTCGGCGACCGAGGCGGAGGTCGCCGCCTTCCTCCGACCCGGTGGCCCCGGCCGGGTGCTGCACGCCGCGCTGGAGGAATACGACACCACGGAGGGCGTGCAGAGCTGGCTCGACGTCTTCTGGCCGTACCGGTACCTGGGCCGCCGGGACCGGATCGCGCTCAACGCCAACTTCTTCTTCCTGTTCCGGGACTCCGGCCAGGCGCAGGTGGAGCGGGCGGCCGGGCTCGTCGCCGGGGCCCTCGACTACAAGCGGCGGCTCGATCAGGGGCTGATTCCACCGGTGGTGCAGCGTGGAGCGCCCCAGTCGATGGTGCAGAACAAGTTCCTGTTCTCCACCACGCGTATCCCCGGCGCGCGGCAGGACACCGTCCGCGCCCCCTACACCGAGGAGTGGCCCGGCCCGTCCGGGGCCCGGCACGTCGTGGTGTTCTTCCGGGGCAACATGTTCCGGCTGGACGTGCTGGGGCCGGACGGTGTCCCGCACAGCCTGGAGGACATCGAGGCGGGGCTGCGCGCCGTGATGAAGGCCGAACCGGCCGGCGCGGACACCTCGGTGGGCCATCTCACCACCATGGCCCGCGCGGAGTGGGCGGCCGCCCGGGAGTCCCTTCTCGCCTGCCACCCCCGCAACGCCGACGCCCTCGACGATGTCGAGACCGCGCTGTTCTGCGTCGCTCTGGAGGACTTCGCCCCCGCGGACGTCCAGGACGCCTGTGACCAGTTGCTGTACGGCGACCGCGGCAACCGCTGGTTCGACAAGGCCGTGTCCTTCGTCGTCTTCGCCGACGGACGGGCGGGCATCAACGTCGAGCACTGCGAGCTGGACGGGACGACGATCCTCACCTTCACCGACGCCCTCCTCGACACCCCTGCCGAGGAGCAGTCCCGGCGGTCCGGAGCCCGCTCCCAGGGGCTGCCCGCGCTGGAACCGATCGTGTTCGAACTGGACGACGCGCTGCGGGAACAGGCGCGCTCCGCAGCCGAGGCGTTCGCGGCGTACGGGGAGAACACCGCGACCAGCACGTTGTCGTTCGAGGACTTCGGCAGCGGCGCGGCGAAGGTGCTGGGGGTCTCGCCGGACGCGTTCGTCCAGGCCGCCTACCAGCTCGCCCACCAGCGCGCCAAGGGGCACCTGGGCGCCACGTACGAGTCGATCGCCACCCGGCAGTACCGGCACGGGCGGACCGAGGCGATGCGCGTCGTCACCCCCGAGATGCTGGCGTTCGTGGCGGCGATGGAGGACCCGGCGGCGGACGCGGACACCCGGCGCACCGCGTTCCGGGCGGCCACGGAGGCCCATGTGGCGCGCGCGAAGGCATGCCAGGCCGGGCAGGTTCCGGAGCAGCACCTGTGGGAGCTGGAGCTGATCCAGCGCCGGCGGGGCGCCGAGCTCGGGGTGACCGAGCAGCCGGCGCTGTACCGGACGCCGGGCTGGTCGACCATGCGGGACGACTACCTGAGCACGAGCTCCGCGCCGTCCGTCAACATCCAGTACTTCGGCTTCGGGTCGACCAGCAGCCAGTGCATCGGCATCGCCTATGTGCTGCTTCCCGAGCGGTTCAACCTCTACCTGAGCACGCCGTCGGCGGTCGCCGCGCAGATGCGGACGTTCGCCGACCGGCTCCGGGAGGCGATGGACGAACTCCGGGAGCTGCTGGCGTCCGGGCGGCCCAAGGACTGAACGGACCCGCCGCCGGACCGGACCTCCCGCTCGGGGACCACGGTCCGGCGGCCCGGCCGGCTCCCGTGGCCGAGCCCGTCCCGAACCGGGCCGCGAAGGCCCGGATCAGCGGTCGGCGAGCCCGAGCGCCGCGCCGAGGCGGGCCGGTGCCTCCGCCAGTGACGGGCCGTACCAGGTCAGCAGGCGGCCGTCGACGAGGGCGCAGGGCAGACCGGGGAAGGCCTCGGGGCCGTCGTCGGCCGTGAAGCGGTACGGCTCGTCGGGCAGGACCACGAGGTCGGCGCCCGACGCGGTCAGTTCGGTGACGGGGACGCGGGGGTAGCGCTCGGCGTGGTGCGCGTACGCGTTGTCGACGCTAAGCCTGGCCAGGACGTCTCCGGCGAAGGTGTCCCGGCCGAGCACCATCCAGGGCCGGCGCCAGACCGGCACGATCGCTGTCCTGCGGCGGTCCGGAGCGGCCGGCTCGGCCCAGGCGGCCTCCGCCGCGTCGAGCCAGCGCGGGCGGCCGCGCGCGCCGCAGGCGGCGAGCACCCGGTCCAGTTCGCGAAATGCACCCGGCACGTCCCGCACCTCGGTGACCAGTACCTCGATCCCCGCCTCCCGCAGCGCGGCCAGATCGGGCTCCCGGTTCTCCTCCTCGTTGGCGACGACGAGATCGGGCGCCAGCCGTACGACGGCGTCGACGTCGGGGTTCTTGGTGCCCCCGATCCGGGCGACGTCCAGGTCCGCCGGGTGGCTGCACCAGTCGGTGGCGCCGGCCAGGACGCCGGGCACGGACACGGCCACGGCCTCCGTCAGCGAGGGCACCAGGGACACCACCCGCATACCCGTCCCCCTCTCCCGCGCCGTCCTGTCCCCTGTCTCCCGCCATTCTCTCCCGCGCCGCCCACGCGCGCCGGGGCCGGGCCGGGTTCCCGTCGCCCGCGGGGCTCAGCGCTTGCCGAAGGAGTGCGGGTCCTCCACCGCGTCGATGTGGTCGGCGACCTCGACGACGACGACCCGGGTGTCCGGCACCGTGGCGCGCCAGCGGTGCCGCACACCGCCCGTCAGATAGAGCGTGTCGCCCCGGCCCAGCCGGTGCGCCCGTCCCTCCGCCTCGACCTCGACACCGCCGTCGGCGACGTACATCAACTTGTCGTTGCGGTGCTGGAGTTCACGGGCTTCCTCGTGGTCGCCGGTGAACTCGGTGGCGTGGAGCTGGTGGTGACCGCGCACCAGCGGGCGGGCGTGGGCCCCGGGCGTGAACTCGGCCCCGTCGTCTGCGCGCACGACGTCGACACTGCACGCCGGGTCGGCGGCGGCGAGGAGGTCGGCGGCCGTGGTGCCGAGGGCGTCGGCGACCCGCTCCAGGGAACTTCGGCTGGGCCGCGCCCGCTCGTTCTCCACCTGGCTGAGAAAGGGCACCGACAGGCCGCTGCGTTCGGACACGGCGGCGAGAGTGAGCCGCAGTGCCCGGCGTCGTCGCCGTACGGCCGCGCCCACCCGAAGGGGCTGTTCTTTTTGGTCGCCCATCGCTCCGGCTCCCTCCCTCGCGTCGTCGGTCCGCGAACCGTGCGGATTTCCGGCCCGCTGCTTCTGTTGAGTTGTTTGCACCCTACGCATGTTCGGCAAACCGTTTCATGGACCCGTCACATCGCTGTCACTTCGAGGGAGTGTGAGGGTTACAGTTCGCGCCACCGCGCGAGCCGTCGCGCGCCCGGCGCCGCCGCCCCCTCGTACGGGGCGAAAGGGCCGATCACAAGGTCGGGACCCTCCGCCAGGGCCCTCGGACGGCCGGATCGGATCCTGAAGTCCGTTGCTCTGGTGCGCAGTTGGTGGTGCGTCTCGGCCCGGGGCGCGCGCCGGCGGTCGGGGTCCGCCGTGTCCGCGCGCACGGAGCTGATGTGCGGCGGGCCTTCGGAGCCGTGCCCGGCGAGGGCCCGAACGAAGGGCGCACGCGGGCCGCACCGTGGCGCGGGAACGCGCCGGCGGGGTGCTGTCGTGCGCCGCGGCACGGTTGTCCGGATACCTCTCGTACGCCAGTACGCGACCTTCGGCGCCGTCGCCCGCGCGTGCGGACCGGCGGACGCCCGGACGGAAGGAGTCCGCGGGCCCGGAACACGACGAGGGGCGGTCCTCGTCGTCCGGGTCAAAGAACCCTGACGACGAGGACCACCCCTCGGAGTGAACCGTCCGACGCGCCCCGGCGTGGACGGCTCGTGCGTGCCCCGGCCGTGGACTGCTCGACCGCTACCGCGGAGTCATGCGTTCCACCATCTCCGGGTGCTCGTCGAGCCACGCGGTCACGGCTTCCTCCTCGTGCCCCTGGCCGCGCTGCTTGATCTCGCTCTCCAGGCTGCCGAGTTCGGCCTCACTCATCCTGAAGTCCTTGATCCACCCGGCCAGCTTCGGATACCGGCTCGGGAACTCCTCCGAGGCGACGGTCCGGATCGTGTTGCCCTCGCCGAACAGCTTCTTGTCGTCGGTGAGCTTGGTGAGCTTGTACTGGCTGTACGCCCAGTGCGGCGACCACAGCACGACCGCGACCGGCTTCTTCTGGGCATACGCGCGCTTCAGCTCGGCCAGCATCGCCGGCGTGGAGCCGTCGACGACCTCGTACTCCTTGTCCAGGCCGTAGCCCGGAAGCACCTTCTTCTTGAGGAGGTTCATCTCACCGGTGCCGGGCTCGATACCGATGATCTTTCCGCCGAAGGTCTTCGACCTGCCCTTGAGGTCGGCGAGGGAGCGGACGTCCTTCACGTACGAGGGGACCGCGATCTCCAGGGAGGTCGGTTCGTACCAGGTGCCCAGGTCCTTCAGGTGGTCCTTGTGCGCTTCCCAGTAGTTGGACTGGGCGTAGGGCAGCCAGGCGTCGAAGTTGAGGTCGAGGTCGCCGGAGGCCAGGCCGGTGTAGACCGGGCCGACGTCCATCTGCTTGAGGTCGATCGTGTAGCCGCGCCGGGCGAGCACGTTCTTCCAGAGATAGGTGACGGCGACGTCCTCGTCCCAGGGGAACCAGGCGACGTCCAGCGGACGCTTCGCCTCGGCGGGGGCGGCGGCGGCCTTCTTGACGGGGGCCAGCTCGCCGACGACCGAGGGATTCCTCTTCAGCCAGGCGCGCACGGCGTCCTGCTGCCTGCCCTTGCCGACCTTGTTGATCTCGGCTTCGAGGCCGGTGAGCTGCTTCTCGGTCAGCTTGAAGTCCTTCAGCCAGCGCCCGACGACCGGGTCGTCCTTCGCGAAGCCCTTCCGGGAGAGGGTGTGCACGCCGTCGCCCTTGCCCCAGGCGCCCTTCGGATCCTTGAGCTTCTTCAGCTTGTACTCGCTGTAGGCCCAGTGCGGCGACCAGAGCGTGGCGACGATCGGCTTCTTCGCGGCGTACGCGCGCTTCAGCTCGGCCAGCATCGCCGGCGTGGAGCTGTCGACGACCTCGTACTCCTTGTCGAGCCCGTACGCCTTGAGCACCTTGCTCTTGAGCAGGCCCATCATTCCGGCACTGGACTCGATGCCGGTGATCCTGCCGCCGAACTTCCCGGACTGCCCCTTGAGATCGTCGAGGGAGTCGATGCCCTTCATATAGGCGGGCACCGACAGCTCCAGGGACGTCGGGCCGTACCAGGAGCCCAGGTCGTCGAGCTGCTCGCCGTACTTCTTCCAGTACTCGGCGTGTGTGGTCGGCAGCCAGGAGTCGGTCTCGAAGTCGATGTCGCCCTGGGCGAGCGAGGTGTACAGCGGGCCGGCGTCGAACTGCTTGACGTCGACCTGGTAGCCGCGCTGCTCCAGGATCTCCTTCCAGAGGAAGGTGGAGGCGACGCCCTCGTCCCAGGGGATGTAGCCGATGGTGACCTTCCTGCCCTGGCCGACGTTCTCGCCGTCGGCGGCGGTGGCGGCCGTGCCCCCGCCGCCGAGGACGCCCATCCCGCCCGCGACGAGCGCGAGCACGACGACGCCCGCCATGGCCACGACGGGACGGGGGCGGTACGACCAGATCCGCAGGCCCCGCGCGGCGCGTGCCTTGGCCGCGGGGCGGCCGGCGGCCCGGGCGTCCCGGGGGCGGCGCGCGCCCCGCAAAAACGGGCCGGTAATACCGAGGCATGAACAACACAC
>NZ_JBHYXD010000109.1:0-24990 GCF_042751995.1 Streptomyces sp. NPDC059371
CGCGGTGACGGTGTGGTCGATCGCCAAATGGCCCGTCCTGGTCGTCCTCGTCACCATCATGATCGCGATCTTGTATTGGGCCTGCCCGAACGCGACGGTGAAGGGCTTCAGGTGGATCACCCCGGGCAGCTTCCTGGCCCTGGTGATCTGGCTGATCGCCTCCGCCGGGTTCGCCTTCTACGTCGCCAACTTCGCCTCTTACAACAAGACTTACGGCACCATGGCCGGCGTCATTGTCTTCCTGGTGTGGCTGTGGATCAGCAACCTGGCCATCCTCTTGGGCCTGGAGTTCGACGCCGAGGCGGTACGCCAGCGGGCCATCGCCGGCGGCATGGCGCCCGGGACCGAGCCCTACACCCAGCCCCGTGACACCCGGAAATGGGACGAGGACGACCTGCGCCGCCTGGGCGAAGGCGAAGTCTGATCGCCGGGTGCCGGGTGGGTATGTATTGGATCGTCCGGGATATCCGCAGCTCATGAGATTGATAGCAGGGTTGAGGGAAGCGGACCGGCATCTGACGCAGCGGGCTGCCTCCCGCATTCCACCTGCCATCGGCCGGCTGCTGTCGGCGGTGGAGGAGACGGCGGAGAGCAGCAAGCTGTGGTGCGGCGCCGCGGCGGTCATGACGGCGTTCGGCGGATGGCGTGGGCGTAGATCCGCAGTCTCGGGGCTTGCCGCGCTCGCCGTCGCGCAGCTGGTGTCCAACGGGGTGTGCAAGCAGCTGGTCGACCGGCCACGCCCGCCCAAAGAGTGGATCGAGCACGATGAGGTCGAGGACCGGCCCGACTCCTCCTCCTTCCCCTCGGGCCACACCGCGGCCGCCGTGGCCTTCACAGCCACCATCGCGCCCATGTGGCCGCTGGCAGGCGCCCTCTGCGCGGTGCCCGCCACCCTGCTGGCCGTCGAGCGAGTGCAGTCGGGCGCCCATTACCCCACCGATGTCGCCGCCGGTGCCCTGATCGGCCTCGGCAGCGCCTGGCTCACGTTGCATGTCCCGCGTCTGCTGCGGCATTGCCTGTAGCGGCCCCGCACCGACCCCGCAGTGCATCCCTGTTCGCGCCAGAGCGTTTTCTCCTGAAGTACCGGCAGCTCATGGCGACGTTGCTGGTGACCTCTTCGACATGGCGTATGACGGCCAGGCGTCGCTTGGCCTCGCGATCGAGCGAGGGTGTCTTCGACGTGTGGATCTCCTAGTGATCAGAGATCCAGATGTCAACGATGACCGGCAGTTTTAGACCGACATCGCGAGCGGCGACTCGGGGTGCTTGCATGGGGTGACAAGCGGGCCAGCGCTCCGGGCAAGCGTTCCCGTCCCAGTGGGACGGGAGTCGCGGCAGGCAAGATGGAGAGTCCTCTCGTGCCAGTGCTACCCCCAGCGCTCGTCGTCGGTCCTGCTGTGAGCCCGCGGAAGGCGGGTATCCGGTTGGTTCTGACCGGATGAGAGATGGAGGATGAAGTGGACTGGGGACAGTTCGGACAGAAGCTGGCGGCGATGGCACGGGACCTACTGGCCCAGGATTCGCTCAATGCCACCCTGCAGCGGATCACAGCATCGGCTGCGGAGCTGGTCGAGGGTTGCGACGCTGCGGGCATCCTCGTGCTGCACGACCACCAGGTGGAAACCGTCGCCCCCACCGACCGCCTGGTCATCGACAGCGATCGGCTGCAGGCGGAGCTGGGGCAAGGCCCGTGCTTCGACACAGCACACAGCACACAGGGGGAACGGGTCTTCCGCATCGCCGACCTCACCGAAGAGAAGCCACGCTGGCCGCTCTTTGCTCCGCAGGCCTTCGAGCTGGGCGTGGGAAGCATGATGGGATTCCTGCTGTTCACCGACGACGAGGAGTTCGGGGCGCTGAACTTCTACTCACGCAAAACCGGCTCATTCACCGCGGACAGTGAACAGGCCGGGTTGCTGCTTGCCTCCCACGCGGCTATCGCCTTCTCAAGCGCCCGTACCCACGCCCAGATGGAGCACGCCGTAGCCACCCGGCACGTCATCGGTGAGGCCATGGGCATCCTCATGGGCCGCCACAACCTCACCGAAGACCAAGCGTTCGACGCACTGCGCCGCTACTCACAGGAGACCAACATCAAGCTCCGCGAGGTCGCCCGCCGGGTCTGCGAAAAGGGCGGCATCCCGTAACCCCGGGCTAGAGGGGCTACCTGGCATCGACCCGTTGAGGACCGTCGTACCCGCCTCGACACCACTGATTGAGTAGTGCCGCACCCACCCGCGCGTGCGCTGGACCATGCCGCAGAACGCAGGCCCCAAACATGCACACTTCTGTAAGGTGGTGTGCATGACGGAGACGACCTACTCGATCGTGGAAGCCCGCGCCCGCCTGGGCGCCATCGCGCGCGAGGTCAGCGCCACCCGTGAACCGGTCGCCATCACCGACCACGGGCAGACCGTCGCCATACTCGTCAGCCCCGCCGACGCCCTGGAACTGCAGGAACTGCGCGCGCTGGCCGCCTACCGAGACCGCCAAGCCCGCAGCGAGAACGCCGGCGTCCCCCACGACGAGGCGTACCGCCGCGTGTTCGGCGGAGCTAAGGCGTGAGCTCCGAGGTCATCTGGGAGCCCGAGGCACTCGCCCAAGCGGAGCGGTTCGCCAAGGACGACCCCGACGGCGTACGGCAGGTGTTCACCGCCGTCGACCACCTCGCCGACAACCCGCGTCCCGACGGAGCGTTCGGCAGCGCCGGCCTCCTGCGCATCCACGTCGGCACCTACCGCGTGATGTACGAGATCAGCGACCCGCAGATCCGCGTCAGCGTCATTCACCTCGGACGCGTGCGCTGACCCGGCGCCGTACCGGCGCCAGGCCGGGCTCCCAGACACCGCAGCGGCCCACGGGGCCGTCCTCGCGCACCGTGCCGCATGCTGCCGCGGAACCTGGAAGCGCGGCGGATCAGTCGGTGACGTGCACGGCGACGTACAGGTCCCCTGGCGCACCGCCGCGCTTGCCGGGTGCGCCGAGCTCGCGGATCCGGCCCTCCCCGGCCACGAGCCCGAATACCGGGGAGAGGACGGCGGCCGGGACGCCGTCCGGGCCGATCTCGTCGACGGCACCCCGGTGTGGCCCAGCTCAAGGCCGCCGTCCTGACCTCGTGAAGCTGTGGTCGGAACCGGGAGCGGCTCTGGAGGGCGTCCTGATTGCGCAAGAGTGCATAAAGTCGCAAAGAAGCAGCTCACCGCGCAATCCGACCCCCACCAAGTGGATCACGTCCAGTAGCGTCACCTCCGCATTCGACCATGCATGCGAGCGACGGGGAGACAAACATGGGCAATCTGCTGTTCAACGTGACCACGGCAGCGCTGATGGTGCTGATGTTCAAGGCGGGCCTGGCGCTGCTCGGCGCCGACTCGATCCCGCAGCGGCGCATACCCTGGGCCGCTGCGGCCGTGCTCGCAGTGGCGCTCGCCGGTGTCGTGACCCAACTCAGTTGGGCAGGGGCCATGGACGCGTTCGACGCGGACCCGAGCAAGTCCGGCTGGTGGCGTGTGGTCACCTCTGTCTTCATGCAGAACGGCGGCTTCCTGGGCGGGGCTTGGAACATCGCAACCCTTGCCGTGGTCGCGGGCCTCGCGGAGTGGTTCTGGGGCGGGCCCTTGATGATCGGCCTGTTCGTGGCCGGGATTCTTCTCCCGCAACACATCGACTCGCTCTTCATGGAAGCGAGCCGCAGCACTGATCCCCGTAACTTCGCCGGCAGTTCGGGAGCCACCTACTTCCTCGCCGCGACCCTCACGGCCGGTCTGCTGCTGCGCGCCAAGGACTACAAAGACCGGCTGCTCGCTGTTGCAGCACCTGTGCTCGGGCTAGTGATGTGGTTCGCCCAGGAAAACGGGCACGGACTCGTCGTCGTGTACGGGTTCGGACTGGGCGCCCTGACGTGGGGAGTCGGGCATCGAATGATCCGACGCGACCTTGATCCGCAGAAGACGCCGCGCATCACCGTCGGTTCACTGGCGGCGGCGATCCGACGCTAGCCCGACAGGACGGCGGCCGACTGCGACCGGGCTTCGCCCTCCACCTGACCAGCACCGACAAGTACAAGGACACAGTCCTGCCCACCGCGGCTTCGCCGGCCCACTCGAGGACGCGCACCTCTCCGACCTCACCCCCGACGAACGCCACCTGCTGCGCAGCATCTCCCCGCTGGACGCCTTCGACCTGGACCTGGCCACCCGCGCCGCAGGCCTCACCCAGCAAGCCCCGGCCCGGCGCCTGACCGAGCGGCCGCTGATCACCGAGAACCCGTACGCGCTGTGGCCCTACCACCTGCACCGCGCGATTGGCAGCGCCGTCCGCGACGACGACCACAGCGAGGACTGCTGGACGAGCGCCGACCGGCACCAGGCCCAAACCGCGCCCCGGCCGCTCTCGGCGACCAGTGGACGAACGCGACCGCCCTCGCTCCCAGCCGCATGCTGCTGGTGGCTTCCTGCCCCAAGGCCTGCGCCTGGCCCGCGACCACCACTTGACCGGACTGGCTCATCGAGACCGCCTTCGTCTACACCAACGACTCCGTCTGGGAACCCCTCACCCCGCCCACCATCACCGAGGCCCCGAACACCCCCGCCGATGCCATGGCCGAACTCCTCGCCGCGATCACCCGCCGCCAGCGCGAGCACCGCCAGCACACCGCCGCCTGGACACCGGCCTGCTGCCCACCGAGCTGACCGAAATGGCCCTGTACTACCGGGCCAAGGCCCACAAAGACCTCAGCCAGAACGACACCGCCCGCACCGGGATGCAACAGGTCGCCGACATCGGCGGCCGCCTCGCCCCCAAGGCCCGCCGCGGCCTGGCCAACCTGGCCCGCCTCGCCGGCGACTTCCCCACCGCCCTGGCCGCCGTCCCCGCCCTGGGCTCGAAGGGCCGCCACCACTGCGTCCTTGGTGACATCCGCTGGCCCCACGCCGACACCGCCGCCGCCGTCACCGCCTTCGAAGCCGGCCGCGCCGAGGCCGAGCAGCACGGTGCCGTCGGCGAGGGCGCGATGATGCAGGCCCGCCTCGCCCTGGCCCCCTCCTTCGCCGACCCCCACCGGGCCAACGACGAACTCGCGCTCGCACACCAACTCCTCAACGGCCTCGACCAGCGCTCCAACACCGTCCTCACCCAGGTCACCGCTCTGATCAAGGACGCCAAAACCGGCGCCGTCACCGACCGCGCCCAAAACCTGCACACCGACATCGAGGCCGCCGGGCTCCCCTTCCTTCACCGGTTCACGGAGCTCGCCCTCGCCTTCCACCACGCGGTCCGCGGCGAGGACCAGGAACTGGCCGCCGTCATCGGCCAGCTGCGCACGCTCACCGCCACCAGCGACTTCGCCTACTTCACCGACATCGCCCACTTCATGGCCGCCCAGCCCCTGCCGCAGCCTTCGACCACCCGCTGGACCACGAACGAAGACAACGTCCGCTCCGCATGGCGCTGCTGGTCAGGCCCGGCAGGAACACCTGCTCGGCGAAAACTGACACGAACGCGCGGCGACCCCGACCAGAAACATCCGGTCGGCACCGCCGCATGTACAGGCAGGGCGCTGAGCCCGTAGAAATCAGCTGGCGTCGGGGCGCCGACCCACCAGCTCGGTGAGCAGCTCAACGATCTGCGCCTGATTGCAGTCGATCTTCTCGCTCAGCCCGTGGACGCCATCAGTGAGCCCGTCCACCTGCTCATCTAGTGCTGGATCGTTCCGTCGTAGAGCTGGAAGAACCCGGCACCAAGGAGAATCCCGCCGAGCAGGCCCCGCTCGCTCAGCGCCTCGCGGCGGCGCAGGTCGGCCACCAGAACCAGGCCGATGACCACGGCAAGCCAGCCGAAGGCGTGGAAGATGCCGTCGGAGACCAGGCCCACGGCCGGGGTGGACTCGTCGTACAAGTGGTGCCAGTGCAGGAGCTGATGGAACACGGTCTCGTCGATGAAGGCGGCGATGCCGACCCCGATGAGGACTCCTGGCCAGACGGTGCGCTGGAGACGGGGTTCCCCGTAGTCCGGGGGCGGCTGACGGCGCGGTGCGGGGGCGGTGGCCATGGCTCCTCCATGCTGAGGGTGCTCCGAGCAGCGACGGCGCAGCCGTAACCCGACCAATGCAGTCCGGTATCGGCTTCCCCGAAGGTTGGCTGCCTTGATGCCACAGCCCCGCACCTGATCGACTGGGAGAATCAGGGACGGTCGCCGGTGCCGCCGCCGATAGGGGTGGAGGTCTGCTGGTGGCCGCCGGGGCGCACTGCCCGCTGAGTGTCGTGGATGCTGTCGCGGGCGGCCTCGGCGACGGCCTGCGGGGTGATGCCGAACTCGGTGTACAGGCGCTGGTAGTCGGCGGAGGCGCCGTAGTGCTCCAGGCTGACAATCCGCCCGGCATCCCCGACGACCTCGCGCCAACCCTGCCCGATGGCGGCCTCAACGCTGACCCGTGCGCGTACGACCGGCGGCAGGACCTCATCCTGGTAGCCCTGGGACTGGGCGGCGAACCATTCCCGGCACGGCATCGACACCACCCGCACCGCCAGGCCCTCGGCGGTCAGCAGGTCGCGGGCGTCCAGGGCGATCTGGACCTCGGAGCCGGTGGCGACCAGGATCACGTCGGGCACCGCGCTGTCGGCCGTGTCCGCGAGGACGTATCCGCCGCGGCCCGCTCCCCGGGCAGGTGCGTATTCACCGTTGCCGCGGTCCAGGATCGGCAGGTTCTGCCGGGACAGGATCAGTCCGGCGGGCCGGTCGCCGTGTTCGAGGATGGTCTGCCAGCAGGTGGTGGTCTCGTTGGCGTCGGCCGGGCGGACGACGTCGAGGCCGGGGATGGCGCGCAGTGCGGCCAGGTGTTCGACAGGTTGGTGGGTGGGACCGTCCTCGCCCAGGCCGATGGAGTCGTGGGTCCAGATGTAGGTGGCGGGCAGCTGCATCAGGGCGGCTAGGCGTACGGCGGGGCGCATGTAGTCGGAGAAGGTCAGGAAGGTGCCGCCGTAGGGGCGGGTCAGGCTCTGCAGGGCGATGCCGTTGAGGATGGCGCCCATGGCGTGCTCGCGGATCCCGAAGTGCAGGGTGCGGCCGTACGGGCCGCCCTTCCAGTCCTTGGTCTGGCGGTCGGCCGGCACGAAGGAGGGTTCCCCGTCCATGGTGGTGTTGTTGCTGCCCGCCAGGTCGGCCGAGCCGCCCCACAGTTCCGGCAGGACGGGGGCGAGCGCGGTGAGGATCTTGCCGGAGGCGGCGCGGGTGGCCATGCCCTTGGGGTCGGCGGGGAAGTCGGGCAGGGCGTCGGTCCAGCCGCCGGGCAGCCGCTGCTCCTGCAAGCGGTCCAGCAGCGCGGCGCGCTCAGGGTTGGCCGAGCGCCAAGCCGCCAAGGTCTCGTCCCACTGCTCGTGGGCCTCCCGGCCGCGGTCAGACGCGGCGCGGGTGCGGGCCAGGACCTCGTCCTCGACGATGAAGTGCGCCCCGGGGTCGAAGCCCAGCAGCGTCTTGGTGGCGGCGATCTCGTCCTCGCCCAGCGCGGAGCCGTGCGCCTTGCCGGTGTTCTGCTTAGTGGGGGCGGGCCAGCCGATCAGGGTGCGCAGCATGATCAGGGAGGGCCGGCCGGTCTCCTCGCGGGCCGCCCGGGTGGCCGCCAGGAGCGCATCGACGTCCTCGACGTACGTTCCGGTGCGCGTCCAGTCGACAGTCTGGACGTGCCAGCCGTAGGCGGCGAAGCGGGCGGGGACGTCTTCGCTGAAGGAGATGTCGGTGTCGTCCTCGATGGAGATGTGGTTGGAGTCGTAGAAGACGGTGAGGTCGCCCAGTTCCTGGTGGCCGGCCAGCGATGCGGCCTCGGCGGTGATGCCCTCCATCAGGTCACCGTCGGAGGCGACGACGTAGACGTGGTGGTCGAAGGGGCTGCTGCCCGGCTCGGTGTCGGGGTCGAGCAGGCCGCGTTCGCGCCGGGCCGACATGGCCATGCCGACCGCGCTGGCCAGGCCCTGGCCCAGCGGTCCCGTGGTGATCTCCACGCCGCGGGTGTGCCGGTGCTCGGGGTGGCCGGGGGTGGCCGAGTCCCAGGTCCGGTATGCCTCCACGTCCGACAGCTCCAAGCCGAAGCCGGCCAGGTACAGCTGGATGTACAGGGTCAGGCTGGAGTGCCCGCAGGACAGCACGAACCGGTCCCGTCCCAGCCACTGGTCATCGGCCGGGTCGTGCCGCATGACGTTCTGGAACAGCAGGTAGGCCAGAGGGGCCAGGCTCATCGCCGTGCCCGGGTGCCCGTTGCCGACCTTCTGCACCGCATCGGCCGCCAGCAGCCGCACGGTGTCCACCGCCCGCACATCGACCTCGTCCCAGCCGGCCTGCTCCGCCAGGGGGAGCGCCAAGGACCTGTCGCGTCGTACTGTGCCGCCGGACTGTTCACTCGCCATACCGTTGCTCCTTCATCAGGCCGGTGGGCGGAAGGCAGCAGAGCGCCCGTACAGGGAGTCTGCTCTGCTGCCTTCCGCGTGAGGTGCGTCTTCCGGTGGGCCGTGACGATTGCTCACCTGCCATGGAGCAGGCGAGGGATCGTCACGGGAGCGATCAGCTGGCGGGCGCGGTCTGCGGGTCGAGCGCGCGGGTGGAGGCCGCGGCCCTCAGCTCCTCCAGGGCCGTGCTCTGGCGCCCAGCGCGTTCCAGCAGGATGTCCACATGCGCTGCGTCCAGGCGCCGGTCGGTCTCGGACAGGGCGCGCAGGGTGCGCCAGCACGCTGCCTTGCCCTGAACACCCAGGAGCATCGCCTCTGCTTCCAGGACGTCGCTGAGCGGGGAGCGGGAGAAGAGGTGGCCGTTGGTCTTCAGGCGGCCGGCCTTCTCCGCGACCCAGCCCAGGGCCGCCTTGGTGCGGTCGACGGACACTCCCAGGTCGGCCATGATCTGCGCCAGCGCGTCGCGGTCCTCCTCTACCTGCCGGGCCAGGTCCGTCAGGATTGCTTCCTCGTCCTCGCCCTTCTTCGCGCCGGCGGCGCGCTGGAAGAGCTCCAGGCCACCGGTCGCACCGGTGTAGTGGTCGTTGAGGTAGATCGCCAGCAGGCCAGCGCCGTTCGAACCGCCGTCCGCGGACCCGGCTCCCTGCCTGGTGCCGGAGCGCATCGCCTTGTCCACCGAGTCCCCGAGCTCCGCCCAGCTGGCCTCGAACTTCTCCAGCCCCTCACGCTCCAGGGTGGCGGTCACGTCCGCGAAGTCGACACCGGCATCTTCCAGCGACGCCAGGTGGGCTGTGGCGGCGGCGTAGTCCTCGCCGGTCGGCGCATGGGCGGGCAGGGTGCCGTGGTCGGCAAACGCGGTCAGCGTGGTGCCGGGCATGGTGTTGACCGTACCCGCGATGACCAGGTCGCTGACGTACATCGTGTCCGGGTAGTGCGGATTCTTCACTCCGGTGGACGCCCAGAGCGGTCGCTGGACGTTGGCCCCGGCCGCGGCCAGTTGCTGCCAGCGCGGCTCGGCCACCAGCTGCTCGTACGCCTGGTACGCCAGCCGGGCGTTAGCGACCGCGGCCCTGCCCTTGAGCTCGTGGGCCTGTGGGCTGTCCAGGGCGTCGAGGCGGCGGTCTACCTCGGTGTCGACGCGCGAGACGAAGAAGGAGGCGACCGAGTGGATGCCCGACAGGTCGAGTCCGGCTTCCAGGGCCTGCTCCAGACCGGCCTGGTAGGCGTCCATCACCTTCCGATACCGGTCCAGAGAAAAGATCAGCGTGACGTTGACACTGATGCCCCGGGCGATGGCAGCGGTGATCGCGGCCAGTCCCTCACGGGTCGCCGGAATCTTCACGAACAGGTTCGGCTCGCCCACCGTCTCCCACAGCTTCACAGCCTGCGTGGTCGTGGCCTGGGCATCACGGGCAAGCCGCGGGTCGACCTCGATCGAGACCCGCCCGTCCACGCCGTCGCTGCTCCGGTAGACCTCCCGGAACGCCCGGCAGCCCTCGCGCACGTCGTCGGTGGTCAGCGCGAAGACCGCGTCATCAACCTGCGCCCCCTGGGCACCAAGGCGCACCAGCTGGTCGTTATAACGGTCGCCCTTGGACAGCGCCGAGGCAAAGATCGTGGGGTTCGTGGTGACCCCTACCACGTGTTTGTCGGCGATCAGCGCCTTCAGCTCCCCGCCAGCCAGCAGCTCGCGGGACAGGTCGTCCAGCCACACCGACACCCCCGCGGCGGACAGTTCAGCAAGCGGATCGGACGAAGCGGAAACAGACACGCGAAACCTCCAGGATGGAGCGGCGCCGCTTAGCCACACGGCTGTACGCAGAGCGGACTCGTGGCAGCAGCACCCGCTACCTTCCGTGTCTCCGATTCCGCCCGCCTCACTCACCAAAAGCCCCGCAGAATCGCCCGCTGAAGGGCCTGGCGCGCGTCGACCGCCGCGGCACCCGCACCCGCCGGTCTCCGCGCCATCGCGGCCGCCAGATGATTCAGATGCGGTGAGGTCGGCCGCTGCCCTCGGGACGGGCGCTGGTGCGGGGGCGCGGCGCGCGAGATCAGGGCCCTCGAGACGAGCCGGGCCGGCGACCGTCCAGGACGGGACAGGCCGCTCCCGGGCGATGACTCAGGACGGTCGCCATGACGCATCGATGCCCGAAACCGCACGCTGCGCATGACGCTGGTGCCGGGGGTACTCGTTATCTCGATCGACAGCACTATCCGAACAGGCTCAGCCCTCTGACCGCCCTGCAGACGGCAACGTGTCGCCGACTGCGGCCCAGAGGTGGCCGATTTTCACAGTCCCACAGCCTCCGGAGGCGATCCATGCCCGAGAACCCTCTAGACAAGCATCCCCGCCCCAACCTTCCGCAACAGAGCCAGGAGCATCCTGGATGGACGGGCCCCATGGACCCACCGCCCGACCACGGTGAAGACTCCTACGAGGGCTGCGCACTACTCACGGACCGCAAGGCCTTGATCACGGGTGGCGACTCCGGCATCGGCCGCGCCGTAGCCCTCGCCTATGCACGCGAGGGCGCAGACGTCTTGTTCACCCACCTCGCGCAGGAAACGGAAGACGCAGCCGAAACCACCAAGCTCGTCGAACAGGCAGGACGCAGGGCGGTCGCCGTCGAGTGCGACATAGCGATGAGGATCAGTGCCGCCGTCTGGTGGAACGAACAGTTGAAGAGTTCGGGCGCATCGACATTCTCGTCAACAACGCCGCATACCAGATGTCTCAGCCGGACGGCATCGCCGCGATCTCGACCGAGCAGTTCGACCGGGTCGTGCGCACGAACCTGTACGGCATGTTCTGGCTCTGCAAAATGGCTCTCCCCCACATACCGGCGGGCGGCTCGATCATCAACACCACGTCCGTACAGGCCTACAAGCCGAGCCCGCACCTGCTGGACTACGCCACCACCAAGGGCGCGATCGTGACCTTCACACAGGGCTTGGCGCAGATGGTGGCGGGCGACGGCATCCGCGTCAACGCTGTGGCACCCGGCCCGGTGTGGACGCCGCTGATCCCCGCGACGATGCCGGACACCACCGAGTTCGGCAAACAGGCCCCCCTCGGCCGGCCTGCTCAGCCCGCGGAGATGGCGCCCGCCTACGTCTTCCTCGCCTCTCCACGAGCCAGCTTCATCACCGCGGAAATCGTCAACGCCACTGGAGGCACCCTCCTGCCGTAGCCGAACTTCTATCCCCGCATCCGAGACATGGGCACAGGGAGAGCACCATGAGCACAGACATCGCCGTGGACGACAGCTGCATCAGCGCATTCCGGGAGCTGAAGTCGAAGCGGGACATCAACACCGTGATCTACCGGCTCAACGATCTCCTGGACAGCTGTGTCGTCGAACACAACGGAAATCTGACACACGACGAACTCCTGCTCGCACTGCCCGCGAACGAACCCCGACTCGCCATCTACGACCTGCCCTTCGCCACCGAGGAGGGCACGCGCCAGAACAAGATCCTTCTGATTTCCTGGCTGCCCCGGAGAGCAACTCCCCAGTACAAGGCCGCCTACGGCCACGCTCACGCCGCGCTGCGGGACACGCTCGACGGCAGCCAGTTGCTGCCCGTGCGATCCACCAAAGCAGCAGACCTGGCCTACCACCGCCTCGCCTCCCACGCTCGGACCGCAGCACAGCTCCGGGGCACCTCGGAACACAGCGGATGCACCACATCCGCGGGACAAGCCAGAACGCCGGCCCAAGGCCCACGTACCGCGCCATCGAGGCAATCCGCATGAGACACCACCGATGGGACAGATTTGCCGCCCACCACGGGGCTGCTTCCGCCGCTGTCTGAGGGCACCGTACGTTCGCGCGTTCGGGCTAGGAGGGTCGCCTGTCAGGGCCACAACCCTGCGGTGAACGGACTCTCCCACCGCGTATCGGGTACACGGCGTCAGGGCGGAGGGCCCGCTTCACCCGATGACGGACGTGAGGGAGATCAAGATGGACGGAATCGTACTGCTCAAGGAAGACCACAAAACGGTCGAGAAGCTGTTCAAGCAGTTCGAGAAGGCCGGAGACAATGCCCACGCCGAGAAGCGGAAGATCGCCGACCAGGTGATCGAGGAGCTCACCGCCCACACCTGGATCGAGGAGAAGATCTTCTACCCGGCCGCCCGGGAAGCCGCGCCGGACACCAAGGACCACGTCCTGGAAAGCGTTGAGGAACATCACGTCGTGCTGTGGATGCTTTCCGAACTCAAGGACCTCGATCCGGCCGACGAACGGTTCGACGCCAAGATGACCGTCCTCATTGAGAACGTGCGCCACCACGTCGAGGAAGAGGAAAAAGAGTGGTTCCCCGCAGTTCGCAAAGCCATGGGCCGCAACCGCCTCACCGAGCTCGGCGAACAGATGGAGACGGCGAAGCAGAAGTCCCCGGATGACCCGCTGGCCGTCCCCAGCGCCGACCAGTAGCGCGCCACGTCCGCGCTGCCGAATCGGCCAGCGCACGCAGAGGGCAGGCGCCCAAGGGTGGCCCTCTCGCATCCAAGGTGCCGCTCCGCGTGCCTATGGGCACCGATCGTCGTTGCCCACAGGCATCACGCAGGGCCTTCCCTGCATATGCGTGACAGTTGGGACCCGTCATCACTCCGGTTGGCAGGCTCTTACTCGTCAGCCCGGTCCCTCAGCGCCGCTCGGGATTGAGCTGCCGTGTTGTGTCGGCGGCGGCATTGCCCCGGCTGCATCCAATCCCAAACCCATCGGCCACACGCCTTGGAGTTCGTCCGCCGCCGTCGCCCGCACTGTCGGTGTGGAGCAGCCCCGGGGTCGGAGAGCGCGTCGCAGCCGAGTTCGGCGGGTGCGAAGAGGGTCAGTCGCTCCGCGGGGACATGTTGCTGGCCGGCAATCGGCGCAGCCAGCACGGTGCCGGCTGCGTGCGGCTGCACGGTGGCGGTGGTCGGTTCCTTCTCCCCCTCCCATCGACCGGGGGCTCAACTTCATCTACCGACGGCAATGAGGGGCTGGTGAAGCACAAGGCGTGCGAGAAGGCCGAAGTAGTGGTCGTTTCAACCACCGGCGGGCACCTGAAGTACGTCGGCAGCATCAGCGCCCGTGCCACCGCCGTGGTGAAACGCGCAGAGTCCCAAGCGGCACGAGTATGCCGCCTGACCCATGGCTCTTCCCTGATCCCGCCCGAGCTGTGCTGTCCCCGGATGGCCTGGGCCCCCATTCCGGAAGCCGCCGCGCGAACACCGGCTCCCCGTGAGTTCACACAGCCCGATGTCCGCAAGTATCTGACCGCCCGCCACAGCGGAGCTCCCCAAGCCCCGGCGGAGACCAGGGCCCCACTTCGGCCTGCCTACGCTACTTTCGGCCAGCGTCGCAAAGAGTGTTTTGCCCGAAGCAGCGGGCTACTCAACCCGTGCGGCTGTGGGGGCCGCAGTAGAGGACCTGGACGGCTGGGTCCAGGGTGCACTCGCTGAGTTGGAGTCAGCGAGGACACAGCAGTCGACCCGCCCTAACCTCCTCGAGACGGGCGGGCCAAGTCCGTACAGACGTCACAGACCGGCCCCCCTCAGCGCCAGCATTCCTGGCCGGCCACCGACGGGATCAGCGAAAGGCTGTGCGCGTCAAGGCAACCCACGGGAAGTTCGTTGCGGGACATAGCCGTTCGTAGGGGTGCCGAAGGTTCCGCTTCTCCGGTCAGGTGGTGAGGGTCCGGGCGAGCGTGGGGTAGCAGGGGATGACCGTATCGAAACCCACGTCGATAACACGCTGTACGGGTACGGCCAGGGCCGCCATACGAATCCGGCCGCTATGGCGTAGCGGCGGGCGGCGACCAGGACGCTTAAACCGCTGGAGGGCATGAAGGGGACCGCTGTAATCGAGCGCCAACTCTGCCGGGGCCGGCGTGGCGGGCGGCAGGCCTTACGCAGGAAATGGGCGGTGTCGGCGTCGATCTCCCCGCTCAGCGCCACGCAGATGCCTGCAGTGACGGTCTCAGTGATCGACAGTCAAGGAGACTGCCCCGCTGTCTCGTGCGTGTCTGCCACATCGCCCCCCTCAACAATCCTCTGCGGTACGGCCAGTGCCTTCGAAGAAGGACCCGAAGTACTCCGTCCTCCGAGGGCTGCACCCTCTTGGCTGGGCCAGAGGTAATGGGCTGTGCCCGCATAAGCGGCACATTGAGGGGTACCTCGCAAGAGACCCAGAACGGAGCAAAATGGATGAATTCCATGAGGGCATGGGCAGTGGACGGTCTGGCTCTGCCCTGCCGGTGGAGGCCTCGCTCGCCGTGGGCGGCGAGAGCTCCTGCATCGGCCAGGCCCGTCGACTCGCAGCCCTCTTTCTGGCAAGGGTGAAGAACCGCTGCGGTATCCCAGTGGCGACCGCCACGGTGGAGATCGTCCAACTGATCGTCAGTGAACTGGTCACCAATGCCCGCAGATATGCTCCCGGCCCGGCCCTGCTCCACTTGTGGATCGATGGCCCCCTGCTGCACGTCGAACTCTGGGACAGCAGCCCCGTCCTGCCCGCCGCAAAGGCCCCGGACCCGGAACGCATCGGCCATCACGGCCTGGAGATCGTCAGAGCTCTCGCCCGTACCCTCAGCATCGAACGCACGTCCGTCGGCAAGCGCATCACCGCCGACGTCACCCTTGTCGCTGCTACCGCCTGACCATCCGGCGCCGATTTGACCTTCAGAGCGTGTCCTACCGGAGGCGAACGAGTCACTCGTCCTGAAGGCAAGTTGTATCTCTGCGCGGTCAAGGACGTCTTCAGCAAGCGGATCGTCGGCTACTCGATCGACACGCGGATGAAGTCCCGCCTGGCCGTCACCGCCCTGAACAACGCCGTTGCCCGGCGCGGACACGTCGCCGGGTGCATTCTGCACAGCGATCGCGGGTCGGTCGCAGTTCCGGTCACGGAAGTTCGTCCGGGCGCTCGAGCGGCACCGGATCATCGGCTCGATAGGGAGGGTCGGGCCAGCAGGCGACAACGCGGCCATGGAGTCCTTCTTCAGCCTGCTGCAGAAGAATGTCCTCGACCGACGGAAGTGGGCCACCCGCCAGGAACTCCGGATCGTGATCGTGACCTGGATCGAGCGGACCTACCACCGACGCCGCGACGAGCCTCACTCGGCCGCGGCTGACCCCCGTCGCATACGAAACCGTCAGGCCGCGTGACCGAACCTGACTTGTCACCCGATCATGCATCACCCGTAGCTGTAGCCCACGACTGTGCTTGCAGGCGATGTCACTCTACGAGGGATCTTCGCTCCGGCGGCGTCCGGACCTCCCCCCGGGGTCTCACCGCAAAACTGACCTTCGCAGAGCCCCCTCCTCCACTACGGGCGGCTGTAGACCCGTCAAGCGTCCGCGTCCATAGTGTTTGGAAACGCCGAGGCGGTAAACACGATGCGTTGACACCAGCTTTATATGACGAGGTAGGAGACACATCATGGGCATCCTCGCCTGGATCATCATCGGACTGCTCGCCGGCCTTATCGCCAAGGCGCTCATGCCGGGCAAGGACCCCGGCGGGATCATCATCACGATGCTCATCGGCATTGCGGGCGGGCTCCTCGGCGGTTGGCTCGGCAAGGTCATCTTCGGTGTCGACTCCATCGACGGCTTCTTCGACCTCTCCACCTGGATCGCAGCCATAGTCGGTTCCGTCATCCTCCTCGCCCTGTACCGGGTCTTGACCGGAAACCGGCGCACCAGCCGCGCCTGACCCCCAGCCCGCAGTCCCACCAGGTGGCTCCCCCTCACCAGAGGGTGGAGCCACTTGCCGTTCGGCACTCGTCAACTGCGTGCGGAGGGCTACAGGGATAGGGCCGCGGCGGTAAGGGCCTTAGAGGGCATCTGATCAGCGTTCAGGCCAGATTGCCTGAATCACCCGTATCGATTCGCCAGGTTGGTGCTGATTCTCCAGTGAGTTCACGGCTGGTTTTGTTAGCCATGGCCCAGTGGACCATGGTGCGGGATCGTTGAGGGAGGGCTTCGTAGTCCCGGACGAGGCGCCGGTTCTGCATCAGCCAGCCGAAGGTGCGCTCAATCACCCAGCGCTTTTTCTGGGGTTGGAACCCTTTGGCGGAGGAGCGTTTCACGACCTCGACGTCGATGCCCCTGGCAGCTCCGTGCTGGAAGACGCTGTTCTGGTATCCGCCGTCGGCCCACACCTTCGTCACGCTGGGGTGCGAGGCGGCGAGCTCGTCGAGCAGGCGTTTCCCGCCGGTTGAGTCGTGCACTGAGGCGGCGGTGACGATGACCGCGAGGACCAGGCCGAGCGTGTCTGTGGCGACGTGGCGCTTGCGTCCTTTGATCTTCTTGCCGGCGTCGATGCCCTGACTGTCCTCAGCGACGTTCGCGGAGGTCTTCACGCTTTGCGCATCGATGACGGCAGCCGACGGTGCCGCCGGCCGGCCCTGCGCTCGGCGGGCCTTGTCACGCAACAGGTCATGCACCCGCTCGGCGGTGCCGTCCACTTCCCATTTCGCGTAGTAGTCGTAGACGGTCTTGTACGGAGGGAAGTCGTGCGGCAGGTACTCCCACGGGATACCCGTTCGGTTGACATAGAGGATCGCGTTCACGATCTCCCGCAGATCGTGCACCCGCGCCGCGGTTCCCGGCCCTGTCCGAGCGGCCCGCCACGACACGAACACCGGCTCGATCAACGTCCAACGGGCATCGGAGACATCACTGCGATAAGGGCGTCGAGGAGTCACAAGACACGCAACGACCCACCGTCACCCCGGTCACCGTCAACACCCCAAATCACCTGCAAAGCGGATCAGTTGCTCTCTTAAGCCAGGGGTCGGCAGTCCAAGCAGATGTGTCGGCGACGGCTGAAAAGTGGTTCCGGATCACTTTCAGTGCTGGGGCCACGGAGGGTCACCGAAACCGCGATCATGAACGGCTGTGGGTGATGTCCTCCTCCAGAACTTGTGGTTCCACCAGGTCCAAGGTGTCGTGATCGAAAACGTTGTGCCTGACGGCGAGTTGGTGGTCGTGCGGGCCCGGGCGGTTGCGGAGCGGGCCGTATGTCCAGCGTGCGGGACGCAGTCGTCTCGGGTGCACAGCCGGTACGTACGGCGGCTCGCCGACAGCTCGGTCAGCGGACGCCCGGTGCTGATCGAGTTGCAGGTGCGGCGGTTCCGCTGCGGCCAACGTTCATGCAGACAGGCGACGTTCGCCGAGCAGGTCGATGGACTGGCCGTCCGGCACGGCCGACGCAGCGCCGGGCTGCAGACGGTGCTGGAGCGTGTGGCGGTGATGCTGGCCGGCCGTGCCGGTGCCCGCCTGTCCCAGACTCTGGCCGCCGGGGTGAGCAGGTCGACTCTGCTGCGGTTGATCCGTCGCCTGCCGGAGCCCGAGACCTCGACACCGCGGGTGCTCGGGGTGGACGACTTCGCGCTGTGCAAGGGCCACAAGTACAGCACGATCCTGATCGACATCGAAACCCGCAAGCCCATCGACCTGCTGCCGGACCGGACGACGTCGACGGTCGCCAAGTGGCTCGCCGACCGTCCCGGCATCGAGGTGATCTGTCGGGACCGCTCCACCGCCTATGCCGAGGCCGGACGGATCGGCGCCCCGAACGCCATCCACGTCGCGGACCGGTGGCACATCTGGTCGAACCTCGCCGAGGCCGTCGAGAAGACAGTCGTCCAACACCGCGCTCTGCTCCGTGAGCCGCACGACGCCGCCACGGCCCAGGCCGTCGCGGACACGGAGAACACGAACCTTGATCTGCCCTCTCCCAGAGGACCGCGGACAACCGGCTGGCTCTCCGACCGTGTCCGGGAACAGCACGCGGCTGTCCACGCTCTCCTCGACAAGGGCATCGGACTGCGCGCGATCGCCCGCCAACAGGGGCTGGCCCGTAATACCGTCCGCCGCTTCGCCAATGCGGCAAGCGCGGACGAACTCCTGGTCGGCCGGTGGACCGGCCGAGCCAGCATCCTCGACCCCTACAAGCCTTACCTGCACCAGCGGTGGGCGGAGGGCTGCACCATCGCCCGCCGCCTGTTCGAGGAAGTACGCGAACGTGGCTACCCCGGCGGCGAGAATGTGGTGAAGGTCTACGTGGCCAAACTCCGCGAGAACTTTCCGCACGACCCGCCCCTCAAGGCGCCGTCCGTGCGGAATGTGACCAGCTGGCTCACCCGCCATCCAGACCGCCTCACCGAGGACCAGACCCAGCAGCTCAAAGTGATTCTGGCTCGCTGCCCCGCGCTCGACCGCACCGCCCACCACGTCCGCACATTTGCCGAGCTCATGAACAACCGTCAGGGCCGAGACCTGAACCAGTGGATCACGAGCGTCCAGGCCGAGGACCTGCCCGCCCTTCATACCTTCGTCACCGGTCTCGGCCAGGACTTCGATGCCGTCGTCGCTGGCCTCAGCCTTCGCTACAGCTCCGGCGCGGTCGAGGGCCAGAACAACAAGATCAAGATGTTGAAGCGGCAGATGTTCGGCCGAGCCAACTTCGACTTGCTCCGCAAACGGGTCCTCCTCACCGCACGATGCCGTTCATGATCGCGGTTTCGGTGACCCTCCGTGGCCCCAGCACTGAAAGTGATCAGAACCTGAAAAGTGGACCGGTGGCGGAGCTTGAAAGTTGACCCCCTTCAGAGGTCTGGCTCGTTGAGTCAGCCCGGGAGGAGCGGTGATCAGCGTGGAGGACTGGGCGGAGAACCGCGGGCTACCAATCTCCAAGGCAGCCTGGACGGACGGCGCCCTGCAGGAGTGCAACTGCACCTGATGCAGGCGCGAACTCGCTGCGGTCACCCGATGGTTCCCCGCCAGCGAGCTGTGCGCAACCTGCGCTGCGATCCGGCCGAAGCGAGGCCCTGGGGCAACTCCGCCCCGGCAACAGCGTGAACCCCCGGGGCCCGCCGTTGTGAGTGCCCGGCCCGGCTCCCGCGTACTGCCCGCTATGAGTGAACACCGCGAAGCGGGTTTTACCGTCAGGAAGATGGCTACTCAACCCCTGCGGCCGTGGGGGCCGTGGAAGAAGATCCTGGGTGGCGGGCCCAGGATGTACTCGCTGCACCGGCTCAGCGAGACGCGTGGGTCGGCCCGCACCAGCCTCCCTGACCGGGACGGGTCGGCCCACGTCGCGCCGCACGATCGTCGCCAGCAGCCAGCTTCGGCTCCGGCCAGCTTCTCACTGAAGTCTGCGACCGCCATCGTCTCAAACCGCGGTGGCACTTTAGGTGCGATGTGGCGGCGGGTCGAGGTGGTTATGGGCGTCGCCTCGGCAGCGAGACGACCGCGCGGTCCTGCCGAAGCTGACAACAGCGGCAGAGAGCCGTCCTCGCCAGGTCTGCAAGCGACCTGACGCCTGATCGTCTCGTTGCCCTATGCCGTCGGGCGACGACTCGCCCGTAGGCTGCAGTCCTCGGTGAGAATCCACTGACTCACCCCTCGCGGCCGGCCGCCCCACGACCTTCCCGAACAGTACCCACGCGATGCGTCCCATCACGTTCAGGACCGCGAGGATCCAGGGTGCTCTTCTTGGCTCGTCAGCAGGTGCAGGAACGGGAACGGCAAGCATGCCAGGGCGTCGCCCAGCAGACCTCGCAGCGCACGCCTGGCTTGATCATTGTTGTACAGCGACGGGGAGACCACGGGCGGAGCCTGTCGTCCGCTGCCGCCACGACTGCTCGATACGTCCTGCATCATCATGCCGTGACCAACGAGACACACCCCACGTCCGCCTGAGCCGAACGGGTGCCGCACAGCAGTGGCCTCGCAGGCAGCGCCCGCCGCTGGAGCCCGCGATCTCCCGTCGCCCCTCGCCTGACCGCCGTCTACACGCTGCCTGTGACCGGAGGGCCGCCGCCCGACGCGTGACCGTCACCAAGCAGGCCAGGGGCCCTTTTCGAACCCCATGCATCTGTGTCTGCGCCCCTGCCACCACCATCCACCCCCAAGAAGCGCAGGCAGCCATGAAGGGAGGGGAAAGGGGGTCGGAAAGGTCGGGCGGACTGCTCTTCAGCGTGGGCTCCGGCTCTTGGGAGTTCATATGAGAGGTGGGCCGCCTGATCAGCCACGAATATCGGCGCAGATCACCCGGGTGCTGCCGGTACGTGAGGGCTCCTGCAGGGCGAGCCTGCGAAAACGGGGTGCCGGCGATTGGCCACCTTTCCCCTGGCGACCAGCCAGGTCAGTTTGTGTGCTATGAGCATCGCAAATCTTGCTGATCGCCATCATGACCAAAGCCCATGCACCGACTCCTGTGTGCTCCACGCCCCGACTGCCATGCCCGCACGTTCCGGGAAAGTGGCACCGGTACCGACCCACCTTGGCGACGGGGGCGGATGGTGTGTGTCAGGACCAGGTCTCGCACGGGGCGGGGAGGCCTTCTGCGGCTCCGTTGGGCTGACCGTCCTGTCCGGGATCGCCAGCAGAACGTGTGCCGAGAGCTAGGTCCACTTCGCCGACGGCGCCACGTGGCGCATGGTCGAGGGCCTTCTTCATGGCTCCAGCGCTTGCCTTCCTGCAGAGGCTCGCCAGGAGAGAGCTCGCACCAAGACGCTCGGTTATCGATGGGGATGCCCGTGCTGAGGGTCCTCCTCGGGAGTGCTCCAGCCTTCTCCACGGCGCGGAGGGTCTTCGAGCACCTGGCGCGCCTGCTCCTCCTGGCGCTGCGAAGGCGCGGAGGCGGATTCTCGACGCCGGGCGGAGCGCCGGTGCCCCACAACGAACGCCGCCAGCAGCATTGCGACGAGAAGGACGCCCACCATCAGCAACAGGACCCCGGCAGAGGAGGACGCCAAGAGAGTGTGTTCAGTGGCCATGACCGGCGAGTGTCCAGATTGCGGCGTTATACCCGGCCCCAGGGGACTTGAGTATGCATACTCCATGTTTTCTGCTGGCAGGGCCTGTCGGCGTACGGCGGACGGTCACCCTGGTGAGAGGGCGTAGACCGCCCTGCCTCGGGGCGTTGATCGCTCATCCGCAGCGCCCTTGACCGGGCGTGAGGTCGGGCGGATATAGGTGGCTCCACAGATGTTGAAGGACGGCCTGGGCGGCAGCGTGTGACGGCGGGGTGGCGGGGTCACGAGGCGCGATGGGTAGCCGTTCGACCCGGCCCTGTTCTCTGGGCAGGGCGGAAGGGGGTACGAGGCGGGGGATTCGCCCCAGCTGCCATCGTCCCGCAATAGCGGCTCCGGCGACCGATGCGGCGCATAGGGCCGCAGCATTGCGGAGCAATGTGGTCTGCCTAATTCGCCCCAGCCTTTCCGAGTCACCGCCATCTGCCCCGCCGGGTCTCCCCCACAGCCCGGGGCATGCCTGCTGAATCAGCCCAGACGGCGACGCGCTCATGTCAGGGACTTACCGACGAGAGGCCCGTCGAGCGGTGCCGGACCGGTCGTGGTGTCTGACTCCTTTCGTCCCGGGAGGCGCAGTCTCGTTTCAATGCGTTGCCGTAAACGTGTGTCGAGTGCGGCCTATTGGCCACTCGGGAAGGACGAACGGTCACGGGATGACATTTCGGGTGCACTGCCTTCGGGATGCGCCCGGTATCGAAATCCACGGGACCACACCGGGCGTTCGATGAGGAGGAGTCGCTGATGACTGGGTCCATACAACCCGGAACGGGGAGCACGGGAGAGCGGTTCAAGGAGGAGGCTTCTGCCACGGCCGGGCAGGCGCAGGAGGCCACGGCGCAGGTCGCGGGGACTGCAGCGGAGCAGGCCCGGACCGTCGTGGGGGAAGCACGGCAGCAGGCCGGCAACGTCCTCGGTGATCTGCGCGGCCGTGCGATGGAGGAGGCCGACGGTCAGGCCCAGCGTGCTGCCGGTGTGCTGCGGCAGTGGGCGCAGGACCTGTCGGGGCTTGCCGAGCACGCCCAGGGTGACTCACCGGCGCGCAGCCTGGCGGCCCAGGCCGCCGATCGGGGACACCGGACGGCCGACTACCTGGACAAGCAGGGGGTCGAGGGTTTGGTCTCCGACCTGCAGGGCTTCGCCCGTCGGCGCCCGGGAGCCTTTCTCGGCGGCGCGGTGCTGGCGGGGCTTGCCGTCGGACGGCTGACGAAGGCGGCGACGCATGCTTCCCGGTCCGATGGACACGACACGGGGCGGGCCGTCGACAGTCGGGACCAGGGCGAGATAGATGCTCGGGCCTCCACTGCCTTGCCGGCCGGTTCCATTACGGGGTCCCTCCCGGAGTCGCCGCTGCCTCCGTCGGTTCCGCCGACCGTCGGCACTTCACCGGATGGCATGCCGGGCCCTTCGCATCCGGAGGTGTGAGATGTCCTCGATTCCGCGCACGCCCGACTCCCTCGGCGCGCCGGCGCCGGACGCGTCTGTTGGGCAGCTCCTCTCTCAGGTCACCTCGGATCTGCAGACCCTCTTCCGTCAGGAAGTCGAGCTCGCCAAGGCCGAGATCCAGGAGGAAGCCGCCAAGGCGGGTAAGGCCGCCGGTCTGTACGGCGGTGCGGGCTTCGCGGGATACATGGTCCTGCTGTTCCTGTCCCTGGCCGGAGTGCTCGGCCTGTCCAACGTGATGGACGGGGGCTGGGCCGCTCTGATCGTCACCGCGGTATGGGCCGTCGTGGCGGCCGTGCTCTACCAGAGGGGCCGCACGCAGATGCGCACCGTCTCCCCCAAGCCCGAGCAAACCGTCGAAACCATGAAGGAGAACAGGGAATGGGCACGTCACCCGACCAAGTGAGGGCCGAGATCGAGGCCACCCGTGGCCGGCTGTCCACTGACGTGGACCAGCTCGCCGACCACACGAGTCCCCGGCGGATGGTGGAACGCCGCAAGCAGCGGATGCGCGGCGCGGTCTCTGGCATCCGCGAGCGGGTTATGGGCACCGCCTCCCACGCCTCGTCCGGGGCGGGGAGTGCCGCGCAGTCCGCAACCGGTGCGCTCCAGGAAGGTACCGACCGGGTCGCCGGAACGGCACGCGATGCAATGGGGCAAGCGGGACAGGCCGTCCAGGAGGCGCCCGAACTTGCCCGGCGTCAGACTCAGGGCAACCCGATGGCGGCGGGTCTGGTGGCCTTTGGCATCGGCATGCTGGCGTCCTCGCTGCTGCCCGCCACACGAGTCGAGGAGGAGAAGGCCACCGACCTGATGCAGAGCGACGCGGTGGAACCGGTGAAGCAGGCGGTCTTGGAGTCCGCGCAGCACCTGAAGGAAGGCACCCAGGAGGTGGCACAGGACGCGGCCGCGGAGGTGAAGGACACCGCCTCACAGGCTATCGGGGCCACGCAGGACGAAGCGCGTGAGCAGGCCGGCCAGGTCACGGAACAGACGCGGGGTTCAGGCCAGGCCCTCGCGGACGAAGCTCGGCAGCAGACCGGGCGCAGTTGAGTCACCCTCCCTCGGCAGAACCTTGCCGGGCGGTCTTCGAACAGCGGGCGCCCGATGAGCCGGCTCGACGAGTCCGCCCGCCCCTGCGGATAGGGCGACGGATAGGCCGCCGACCGTTTGGATGAATCGGCGGCCTACCTGTCGGCCGTGGGGCGGAGCCAGGGGCGGCGCGGGGGTACACCCGCAAATGGGTGCGCGACCGTGGAGGTAGGAGTGAGGTCGGCGGCGTGCACCTCATGCCAGGCACACCCTTCGGCAACAACGGCTCCAGCGCCGCCACTGTTCGTCCGTGAGATCTCCCTGACCCATGAACCGTGATCATTCACAGCCCAAGATCCACTTTCGATACACGGCCAGTGGTCATCCGTGCCCAGTCCCTCTGACCCTGCCCCAAAGACACCTGTCTCGCCGTGGCGGCCCAGGTGCCGTCCGGCGTGACCTGAGGGGTCCTGCTGACCGCCAACAGCCAGGCCCAGATCGCTGCCTTCTTCATCGTCACTACCGGTCTGCCCTACGAACTGCTGCGCCGTCCCCAGAACGACCTGCTACCCACGTTCACGGACACCTCACGTCGACGCGGCCGTCGTCGCAATCCGACGCCTTGCAGTCCGATCCCGGCCATCTGGGCCGACGGCGTGGTCAACGGACCCCGCCCTCGAGGCGAACCCAATCGCATGTCCGGCGGCGAACCCAATCCATGTACGGCTTCGGGTATTCGCCCGCGACCATGTGCAGCCGAACGAGTCGGCAGCGACCAGTCCCAGGGGCAATCACGGCGGACTCATTCTGGTCTGGCTGTAGGAGTGTTTCACCGGCATCAGCTGGGATACTCCCGTTGTAGGGCCCAGGTGCTTGGCCCCCGTGTCCACTCGCTGAGTTGAAGTCAGCGAGTACAGCGTCGACCTGCCCCATCGGCCGGGGCGGGCCGGCGCGAGCCTTCCGTTCGCCGATGCAGGCGTGGCTGACCGGTCTGGTGCGCAACCGCGTCGTCGCGGAACACGCAGGCGGGCCATGACATCGGTGAAGGCAGGTACATCGCCCGCCTGTCCGCCGGCGAGGACGAACGCCGGAGGCCGGCAGCTGGCATCGGCAGCGAGGTGGATCTTGGTGGGCAGTCGGCCGCGCGAGCGGCCGATGGCATGCTCGTCGCGTTCGTGGGGGCGGGGGCCCCGGTTTAGGGGCCCCCCCCCCCGCAGGTCGACCCCCCCCAAACAGGTGTTATAACAAAACACCCCCAGACCAGACCACA
>NZ_JBHYXD010000109.1:25000-29905 GCF_042751995.1 Streptomyces sp. NPDC059371
GGTGTGGGGGGGGCGGGGGCCCCGATGGGGGGGCCCCCGCCCCCATGCTGGTCGACCCGCACGATCGTGGAGTTCACCGAGACCGCCCAGTCGAGGTCCTCGTCGGCGTCGACCCGGGCCATCAGCGCGGTGAGACACGCACCCAGGTGCCGTCGATGGCCCACATTCGCAGCCGGTCGTAGACGCCTCGCCAGTTGCCGTACTTCTCCGGCAGGTGCACCCACTGGGTTCCGGTCTGGAACTTGAAGACGATCGCGTCGATCACCTCCCGGTGACCTCGCCAGCGGCCACCCCGCACCGGCGTCCGGTCCGGGAGCAACGGCTCGATCCGCGCCCACTGCGCGTCAGTGAACGGCACATCCGAACCAACGATCCGATGATCTAAACCAAACGGCCCAGCTGATGTGTCTCGACGGCGGTTCCACAGCCCGGGCTCGAGTTCCGTGCCCGACCGCATGGGAGGTGGGATCCGAGGGGATCAACTGGGTCGGACCGCTCCGGTCGACCTAGGAGTGCAGCTCCGCCACGCCGCGGTCCCGTCAAGCGGGCCCCCAGATCCGCGTCAACACCGCCGATATGGACGCCCCTCCCGACCAGCCCGCGTGTCAAACGCAGCCTCCGGCAGTCGACAGTTGCTCCAGGCAAACGGGTGATCGTAAGACCACCGGTCAGCGCGAGGCGGCGCCGAAGATGCGACCCGAGGGCATCGTCATGGTTCACGCTCTTTGAAACGCGGTCCCCCACAGAGTCCGCCAACAGGACTGACCATGGTCCGAGGCCAGCGCCGTCGCCGGCGAGGCGTTCCGCCAGCAGGTGAATTCCGGCGCAGTGGTCCGGACCGTCAAGACGGCGCCACGCACCCGGACTCCCCCTTCCACGATGGGCGAGTGCCAGCGTCCGGATCGCTGTGCGTCGCAGTGCGCCGTCCGTTCCGTGCTTGCCGCAGGCGGTGACTCCACCCGATTCCTTGCGAACTAGGGACTTTCGCTAGGGCAGACCTCAGCCAAAAGCTCCAGCAGGTAAGCGGCAACCGAATCGGGCTCACCACGCCGCACCCAGAAGTAGACGGCAGTCCGTGCCGAGACATCGACGTACCTCAGAACAAACCCATCCACCAGCCCGCCGCCACCGGGGCACGGCCGTACCAGGATCTGCCGTGGCACCCCGTCCACCTCGGCCAGGGCTTCAACATCATCGTGCCCCGGGCTGTCCCGGAACTGGCATGCCCACTGTTTCCGCATGCCGACATCCTCGCCCCTCGCTCCTGGAATCCGCTTCGAACATCCGCCACATCGCCCAAAAGCGCCAGCAGCACCCAGCCGCTCCCCTCTCCGTGGGAAGGCCGACCGTTCAGGTGATGCTGGCCCCGCTCGCTGAACCCTGGACGGCGCCAGGCACCAAATCGGAACAGGCGCAGAGACGTCCTCCGCAGCAACCCGCTACCTCGCCCCGAACCCGGTGATCGCACGGTCAGCTCTTGGCCAAGAATCTGCAGACAATTCGGTCTGCTGTCACCACGTTTCGACTGGTCGGGGCGCCCCTGGGGGCCCCGACCCCATCCGCCCACGCACCAGCCGCCAGCCGAAGGTCTGCGACGCGTACAGTGATGGTACGCAGGCCGTCTGTAGTGCTGCCGATCACGTGACGGAGAAACACTCTCTCGGTTCACCATTTCCTCATGGCGTCGACTTTCAGCGCCGACGAGGGCTGCCGCTGCACCACCGTGGCGATCCTGGTCCCGTTCGCCCGTTTCCCATCAGCGCGAAGGCGTTATCCACATGATCGGGACATAGACACGGGACGGGTGGCGGACCGAGAACACAGTTGGAGGCACGATGACAGTCGCGGCCGACGAACCAAAGCCCACCGCGCACGAACGGCCCGTACAGCTGGAAGGCGAGCGCGTCGGAGAGCTGGAGAACCAGAACGCCCGGCTCCAAGAAGCAGTCCGCTCACACGCCGTAGTCGATCAGGCCATCGGAGTCGTCCTCGCCGTAGGACGACTAACCCCCGACCAGGGATGGGACATCCTGCGCGAAATCTCCCAGCGGACCAACATCAAACTCCGCCACGTCGCGGAACTCATCATCGACTGGGCCCAAACCGGACAGTTGTGCACCGACATTCGCACGGAGCTGGACAAGCAGCTCGCGCAGTACGCACAACCCCCACTCGCCCGTATCCAGTTCAGGTAGGCGATGCCCACGCCTGTAGCTCGGGGGGCCAGCTCTGCGCCCATGGCGTGCACGAAGGACTCGACGCCGGCCTTGGAAGCACAGTACGCGCTCATCATCGGCGAGGCTCCGATGGATGCCAGCGAGGCGATCTGGAGGTAGTAGCCGTGCGTCGCGGTCAGCGACGGCAGGAACGAGCGGAGGGTGATCGCGCTGCCGATCAGATCACTTCGATCACACGCCGCCACAGTGCTGGATCGGACTGGGGCAGACCTCGGCCAAAGGCTCCAGCGGGTGAGCGGCAACCGAATCAGGCACCACACCTAAGGTAGACGGCAGTCCGCGCCAACGCGACGACGTGCTGCACGACGTACCCTTCCACCAGCCCGTCGGTGTCCCTGCTCGATCTCTCTGCGTCCGTAGCGGCGGGGGCCGGTAGCCGTCGACGACCATTCCCGCATCCGCACAGGCATCGCAGCCATTGGGACAACCCGCTGCTCGATGTCAGGCAGACACGCGGCCAAACACCGCGCCCTCACCAGGCAGCGCTGAACTCGTGGGCGCGGCCACCTCGCCACTCCACCCACCGCAGATCGTCCAGGACGGCATCAGGATCAGCGATTCCGACGTCCCCGAGGAACACGACCAGATCGTGATCGCTGTAGGCGGTGCCGAGGATCTCGTCACGGCCGTGACGGTGCACGGTGACCCTCCGGCCGCCCGTACGAGACGGCCGGTGCACGACGATCGGCGCATCGGTCACGTTTCCAGCCTGCCCCCGCGGATTCGTGAGGCGAGTCGGCCAGCTCGGGCACGGCGGAGAACACAGACACCCGGAGCCTGGCGAGGGCCGCATCCGGCCGGCGGGTCCCGAGAGCCATGACGAGGAAGTCAATCCACTTTTCCGTTTATGTCGCTTTTATTGGGTACCGGGTGGGTAACCGTCTTTCCCATGGAGGTCATCATGGCGTCAACCCACCACGCACCCATCGAGGAACATCCCGACCTGATGGAGCTGCGCGCCCGGCACGACCGCGCAGCCACCACCCCGCGAGCCCAGATGATCGAAGCCCTCGCCCTCATCACCGGCCTGTACCTGGCGGCATCCCCCTGGATAGCCGGCTTCAACGGTTTCACCACCCTGGCCATTACCAACCTCATCGCAGGCATCGCCTACATGCTGCTCCTGGGCGGTCTCGGCACCTCCTACGAACGCACCCACTCCATGGCCTGGGCCGCCGCCGCCATCGGCATCTGGACCTGCGTCGCCCCCTGGGTCGTCGCAGGCGACGTCGCCCACACCCGATCCATCACCAGCAACCTCATCACCGGAGTCATCGCCACCCTCCTCGCCCTCGCAGCCGCCTCCGCCGCCCGCGACCACGACACCACCCGTGGAGGAACCGACAACCGCCACGGCAACATGCCCGGCCGGCTCTGATGCTCAGCGCTACCGCACACAACGCCTTCATGCCCGACCAGCAGGCCGGGCAGGGGGCGCTGCACACCCAACGGCGGTTCCCGGGAGGGCGATGAGGGCTTGCGGTCGCACATGCGGGCAGGCCGTGGCAGCGGGAGCATGGGTGCATGAGGGACCAGCAGAGCGCGGTCATCGTGATCGACATGATCACTACATACGATCACCCCGATGCGAACCTGCTACTCGCATCGGCGGAGAAAGCCGTCCCGGGATAGTGAACCTCCTGGAGCGGGCCGGCAACATCGGATACCAGTCATCTACGTCAACGACAACTTCGGGCAGCGGCGCTCGCACCACGGCGAGATCCTCGAGACGGCACTGGCCGGGCCCCGGTCCGATCTGATTGGTCCTATCCGTCCCGACGAGGAGTCCCTGTTCGTCCTCAAGGCACGGCACTCGATCTTCTATGAGACGCCGCTGGCCTACCTTCTGAACCAACTGCGCGTGAATCGCATTGCCTTGTGCGGGCAGGTCACGGAGCAGTGTGTTCTCTACTCCGCTCTCGACGCCCACATCCGTCACCTGCAGGTGACCGTCGCCAGGGACGCCGTCGCGCACATTCACGCCGACCTGGCCGGGGCGGCACTGCAGATGATGCAGACCAACATGAATGCGGAGATCGACGACAGCGATGCTCTGCGGCTCTGCTCGACCGAGGCGTGTTTTTGAGCGACGTTGCGGGAGCCCTACGAACCCGCCACTACGACCAGTTACTGACCTTTGCGGATTGGCTTCGGGGGATCCGGGGTGAAGGTCAGTCCGGTTTCGGTGAGGCAGCCGTCCATGAGATCGGGTTGGCGCTGGATGTGGGCGAGTCCTCCTCGGTGAAGGGTTCGGGTGTGGTGGTCGGGGTCGGTGAATGCGGTGTTGGCCGTCCACCCGCGTTGTATCAGGGACCAGCTGGACGCGACGGGCCAGCAGTCGCAGCGTGAAGACGGCTGCGTCGTCGGCCCCTGGAAGGTCGGCGCACGTGGCGATCAGGGCCGCGTTGGTGAGGTTGGACAGGGCCTCGCGCAGTTCGGGATCGATGCCGAGCAGTACGGCCTTGAGCTGGTTCTTCGCCTGTGTGCGGGCCTTGACGGCCGACTCCTTCGCCAGTCGGAGCACACGCATGTCGGAACACAGCGGACGGCGCGACGCCGTCGACCCCACCGGTGAGTGAGGCCGACCCGGCATGAGCGACGAACCCATGAAGGACCGGGCGCCCCCGGGCCGGGGGGGCCGCGCCCACCACCAGCGCGGGGGTTTTGT